>CAZMVD010000076.1:0-19001 GCA_964569425.1 uncultured Phycisphaeraceae bacterium | reverse complement strand
TGGGCGAAAACGTCGAACACCGCCGCCGCTTCATCGAAGACAACGCCATCAACGTCAAGAACCTGGACGTGTAGGCGTCGTATCGGTGCCGGCTATTCGCCGAACTGTTGGCCAAGCTTCGCCCCAGGTTCCTTTCTAGATGCCGTTTTCAATAGCCTGATTCCTGGTTTAGGCGGGTTACAGGCGAGCCATGCCCGCAACCTGCTTCCCAAGCTCCGTTTGCCTCAAACGCGACTGGCCGTCCCCCGATTATAAAAAAATCCAAAAAATTGTTGACTTTTAACAACCACAGTGTTGTACTTATAGCGACATGGGCGATAACTACACGGCCTCGGCCGCTCGGCGTATCGTCGGAGTATCGCAGCGACGGCTCGACTACTGGGACGAGAAGGGGCTGGTCTCGCCGTCGATTCGCAAGGCGCAGGGCAAGGGAACCGACCGCCTGTACTCGTTCAAGGACCTGGTAAAACTTTCGGTCGTCAAGCGCCTGCGGAACGCCGGAATAAGCCTCGAGCGAATTCAATCGGTGATCCGCATCCTCCGCCGAAGGCGCGGCGGTGACCCGTTGGCCGACATCTGTTTGATCCCTGATGGCCGAACGATCGACGTACGAACGGAAGACCCAGCAGCGCTCGAAGATGTCCTAAAAAAGGGACAGCTAGTATTCACAATAATCGCGGCGGGAGAAATAGCGGGGGAAATCACGCTCGCGGCTCGCGCGTATCGGGCTCGCAAGGCGCTTTAACAGGAGGATGTTACGTAATTGTTACGTAATACGTTTACACCAGCATATTTGTTGGGTTGTGCTCCATAAAACACACAATCGGTGGTATGCCACGGCATAACTTCGAGATCGTGCGGAAGGCCGATAGTTGTTAGAATTGACGGGCTGCACGCAAAGAGGAACGAACGTTCCGATTTGTGTGCCGGGCGGGAGGACAGGGCATGGCAAGCAACGATACCGGAATTCGGGCATATCAAAGCGCGCTTCGAAAGGCCGCGGAGGCCGGCCAGAAGAAGTCGCAGGATCAACGGAGCGAAGAGGTCGCTGAGCGTACGCGCGTTCGCGCAAATGTGATTCGGGAGATAATCGCAGGCGAACTTGCCACTCAGGAGGATCTTCAGCATCAGCGGTACAAAGGATAGACTAAATCGTTATTATGGGAAGAGAAAACTTTGGGCGATGAAGTTGCAATAGATCACTACCGAATTCGGCTAGAACCGTTGAATGGGGACGCGCTCGACCAACTAATTTCGTGCTGGTCACCTGAAGGAAAATTTGATCCCAGGGCCGCTGCCAAGATTGCTTTCCAGCCCTTTTCGCGATTATCTCTTAACCAGAATCCTGATCCGATCCGTAGTATTATCTCGTCCGTTCGGAGAAGATGGGGCGCTGTAGCGGTTTATGAGTCGCCGTACATGGACGGCGAGTTCTGGGATAGCCATGCTGGCCTTTACGAATGGTCATTCAAGCCATTCGCTATTACTTGCAGCCGGCTACATTTTTTTTCGACTTCAACCACGCACGTACCGAAAAGGCCAAACGATGGGCTTGCAGAACGCATTTGTGAGGCCTTCACTGATGGGTTAACCTGGAGGGACGTCGTTTCGCGGATTGGTGACGACCTGGAGTATCGTGGTTATTGTGTCCTGAGACCCATTTCATCTTTTGTCGTTAGCCGGACCGCCATTTCCTTTGACCATCGACCAATAGATCAGGCACAACAAAATACGCAACTGCATCAGGCAGAGACTGATAATGGGGGGCAGCCGATTCTCTGTGTTCGCCAGAAGTGTCGGGCTCACCTACTGAATGCCCGATTGGATTTGATGACGACAGAGTTCATTCAGCAAGATCCACATCTTGGTCCGTGCGCAACTGCGTCGCTGTGGGTGGCAACGCGACGAATTGGCGCAGTGGGCGGAGGGACAGCGAGTTATCCGTTTTCTCAGATTACGCATCAAGCTCTCGGGGTGTTGAGCGCGGCAAAGCTCGTAAACGTCGCTTACGACCCGAATGCGGGAGATCTTGGGTTGACGGGCTCGCAAATCAAACAGGCAATTGCACAGACGGGCGGGCATTGTTTTGAGTGCAGTCCGAAGAAGCTGCTCGATTCTGAGGGGGGTGCCGCCCGAGCAGCCCGTATCGGGCTCGAGTCGCTTCGATTGCGGCTTGCCATTTTCACATTTGTCGATTCCGGCTATCCCGCCTTATTGTGCGCGACCGGCTCCAAGGACCCAACCGGTCACGTGGTTTCCGCGATTGGCTACCTGCGCCCTGATCGAGCGCACCGACCCCGATCATCAATTGAAGAGTGTTTAGGCATTCAACTGCTTGATGATTACATTCCGAGGCATTATTCTCTCAGTGGTGCGATTCGCGTTTATTATGCCCATGACGATCGTTATGGTCCGTTTAGCCGCGTAGTCTTCGATCAGGGTGGAAAGTCCTTGGAAGGCGTTTTGGAGCAGGGCGAACCGGGGAATTACTGCCGGCCTCGCTTCACACTTGGGCGCTGTCCAGAGGAAGAAATGCGACTGGCTCGCGTTATAGTTCCCCTGCCTCCCGGAGTGAGAAACAGACTGGAAGGGTCGCTTATAGATGCCCTGAAGGTGTTCGACGCCGAGTATCCGCCCCATATACTGTCGGATGTTTCCGTGTTGTGGAGATCCTCGCTTGTTCTTGGAGCGCAATTCAAGGCAAGTCTTGTTGGGCGCGGCTATCCCAGCGATATTGTGAAAGGGTATGCCTCAGTTCATTTGCCAAAGTATATATGGGTGTTTGAATTTGTCTTGTGCGACTCCAAATGGCAAGAAGTGCCATGGCCCGCGCGAATTCACGGCGAGTTCCTTTACGATGCGACCGTTCCGTATCATGAGGTACACCTTCTGGCGCGTCGTGTTGGGGACGATTGTTGGGATTGTCGTGAGCAGCCATCGTTGCTTCCTGGATTGCAGGAGTCGGTGGTTGAGGTGGATTCTATAGAGGGCGCAAGGAATGGTGACGGAGAATCAGACGGACCCTTTTGATGATGCCGACGATTCTGGGGTGTATCAAGCTCTTCGGGTAGACCCAAGTGCTCCAGAGCCATCGACACGAATACTCGCGCGTGCCCATTTCCGTCAGCGGATACTGGCCGTTTGCGCCCCCATCGTGGGTGTATTTGCTGGGATTCTGGTTTTCAAGTGTCTTCCTGAAACTGGATTATTGGCGGTTGAGATTGGTCCGGTAAGCGTGAAAGGTGTACTATCTGGAGTAGTCGTGGTCTTGTTCTTTTCGATTTCGTATTGGCTCATTCGAGAGGAATTTGGGCATAAGCGTTGAACGGGAATTCGCGTGATTGGTCGGCAAGGAAGGTGGCGGGGTGTTTTCTTTGGAGAGGTTTGTCTAATCATGGTTCATTGATTCGCATGACCTGTGGGAAACCACCATGGACCCGGCCGTCCGCACCCTCAAGCGGGTGATCATCTCCGAGGACATGACCGACCTGGAACAGGCCGACCTCGACGCCCGCGAGGCCGACCGCATCTTCCGCCTGCTCATGGGCGAAAACGTCGAACACCGCCGCCGCTTCATCGAAGACAACGCCATCAACGTGAAGAACCTGGACGTGTAGCGCGCCGTATCGCCCCCGCTGATCCTGCGGTCACGTACGCGGGCTTGAGCTGCCGGTCATGCGAAAGTCGGGAAACTTGTCCGCGCGGCGCCATGCGCGTCGGGTGCATGGCGTGTTTCGACTGACGGCGCAAACCGGCCGGACCGGCGCCCGGGCCCGGCTCGATCAGTAGCAATAGTAGCAATCGTAGTAATAGTCGTCGTAGTAGTACGACTCTTCGTAGTACCCGCCGCCGTAGTACCCGTCGTAATACCCGCCGCCAAAGCACCCGCCGTAGCCGCAATCGTCGTAGTAATTGTCCGTGTCGCGGAAGAAGCGAAATGCGCCTGTCACCGGGTCGCAGGACGCGGTGGTGACCAGCGGCATCGCCCCCACTCCCAACGCTATCAACGCAGCCTTGATTCGAGAAAACTTTCGGTTCATCACGTCGCTCCCTGAACGGTGCCTTCGATCCGGTGGACGGGAATTATACCGCCAACGATACTATTGACACAAGAGAACCATAATCGTTAGCGGCGCCCGGATGTGATTGTAAGTTGTTTAACGATCAGCACTTGCGCGCCGGACGTCCGGCGCGATGCCGGCGCCCCATGCCAAGATCGGCACAGATCCACGGCGGAAACAGCACCATGAGCAGGATGACGACCAATCCCGCCCGCCCGGCGCTTCTCTGCACCCTGTTCATTTCGTCTGGCGTCCAGCCGGGTCAACCCATGTCATTGCGCCCGCCCACCGGCATCCCGCGCTTCTTCCTCATTCCGCCTTCCCTTCGTGCCTACGGGCCTACGTGGCTTCGTGCCTTTCCCCCACATTCGCCATTCTCGATTCGCCATTCGCCATTCTTCTTCCGCCTATCCCCAGATGCGCAGCACGTCGTTGTACGTCACAAACAGAAACGCCCCGATGATCAAGAACAACCCGATCACCTGCGTGGCCACCTGCACGCGGATGCTCACCGGGCTGCCTTTGATCTTCTCGATGATGAGAAAGACCATCAGCCCGCCATCGACAATCGGCAGCGGCAGGAAGTTGATCACCGCCAGGTTCGCCGAAATGATCGCCATGAAAAACAGAAACTCCACAAACCCCAGCCGCGCAATCTGCCCACCCGCCGACAGAATCCCCAGCGGCCCCGAGAGGTTCTCCACCCCCACGCTCTGCGAAAAGATCATGCGGTTCATCGTTTCGTAGACCATGAGCACAAAATACCAGGTCTTGTGCAGCCCGATGCGCACCGCGTCCAGCGCCGTCTGCCCCTTAAGCAGGATAATCTCCGCCCCGACCTCCACATTGGGGGCATACGCCACCCGCCCCAGCCAGGGGTCCACCATGTCCTCGGTCACATCAATGTGTGCCGTCACCGGCTCGGCGACCGGCGTCGGCCGGTAGAGCACCGGCACGTTCTTCTGGCCCACCAATCGCCCCAGGAGCGTCTTGGTTCCCTCATGGTACCCGATGTGCACTTCTTCCTCGCCGCGGCTGGTCTGGGTGAGCACCGTCCGCTGCCCGTCAATCGCCAGAATCCGCGCCTCCGGCCCCACACCCAGAACGGTGCGCAACGAACGCGGCACCGGGAACTCGACCGTGTGCGTCTCGCCGCCCTGCTTGTACGTCAACGCGACCGACTGGCCGGCATGGATACGGAAACGGTCGATCAACTCCCGCCAGTTCGACACCGGCTTATCATTCACGGCCAGAACCTTGGCACCCGCAGGAATTCCCGCGGCCGCCGCGGGCGACGGGCCGCCGTTCAGCGTCTCCACGATCCGCCCGGTGCGCAGCACGTCGTCCGCCACCAGCGTATAATTCGCGTCGATCGAGCCGGGCACCTGCGGATGCACCACGGTGCGCAGCACCCGCCCGTCCGCCTTGCGAACTTCGATGGGCAGCCCCTTTTCGGCGCTGTTGCGCACCACACGCGTGATCTCGCTCGGCGTGGGATAGCTCTTTCCCGAAAAGCTCTGTACGATATCCCCCACTTCCAGCCCGGCCTTTTCCGCCCGCCCATAGCGCCGCACCGACATCACCCGGGCGCGCCTTGCCGCTTCGCCCGCGGCGGAATCGCCCGTGGCCGCCGCTTCAAACTCCGCCTGAATCGTCGCCGGGCCCGTGCGATTGGGCTTGGGCCGCACAAACCCGCGGCGCACCTTGCCGTCCGGTTTGAGCACCTCGAAATACACGTCGGAATCGGCGTTGTCGGCGATGGCGCGCGAAATGTCCGCCTTGCGCGGCTGGGGAATATCGTCGAACAGCAGAACGGTATCGCCCACGTCGATACCCGCCAGCGCCGCACGCCCCTGCGGGTGCACCGCCCCGAACCTCATCAACGGCGTCAGCCCCAGAATACTCACGCTGTCCGGGTCGCGCGTGTCCGCGGGAAACAGCCCCAATTGCGGCGGAATGTTCACCTTCAGGCGCTTCGGGGCGGCGCTTGAATCCTTGGGGTCCTTTCGCTCGACAAACACTTCCTTCGCATGAACCAGCGTGGTGAGCAGAAGATTCACGTTGTCTTCATTGACCGGAACGCCGTCCACTTCGACAATCACGTCGCCGATGCGCGGCTGGTCCGGTTTCGTGGAATCGATCTCCGGCCCGACCCAGAGAATCTCCCGCGTCACGCCCGGAAGAATGCCGATGACCTGCCGCCGCGGCTCGCGCGTGTTTTCCGGCCGGCGGTAGTCGGGCCGCACGTACACGGGCTTGAGCGTCTCGCCCTGACGCTCCACCACAAACTCGATCGGTTCGTGCGGCGAGGCGAGCTGCACTTTCATGCTCACGTCGCGGAACTCGTGAATCCGATCGCCGTTGATGCGCAGAATGTTGTCCCCGGGCTGCAGGCCCGCCTTGTCCGCCGGACTGTCCGGCTCCACAAAGCCGATCCGCGTACCCACCGCCTGCATACCCACCAGGAACACCACCATGAACAGCAGGCACGCGAAGATCACGTTCATGATCACCCCGGCGGACACGATCGCCATGCGGTGCCCCACCGGCTTGTTCACGAACGACCGCGGATCATCCTTGAAGCGCAGCTCCTCCGTCTTGTCGTCGAAGTCCTCCTGCCCCAGCATCTTCACGTAGCCGCCCAGCGGCAGAATGTTGAACGAATAGCGCGTCTCGCCGCGCGAAAACCCGAAGAGCTCCCGGCCAAAGCCGACGGCAAACCGCTCCACCCGAACCCCCGCCCACTTGGCCACCGCGAAGTGACCCAGCTCGTGAACGAACACGATCAGCGAAAAGCCCAGCACCATCAGCAGATAGGGCCACACCGTGTCCCACAGACCCAGCAGCGCGGACAGCGCCAGCGGAGCCGGCGCTCCCTCACCCACCATCATCAACAAGCTATGCATCGGGATACCTCTTCTCGCGCCCAGCGATCGACCGAAAGCAGTTCGTCCACCGTCGGGTGCGCTAGAAATTCATGCTGTGCGAGCGCGTGCTCGACCACCCGCGCGATCTCGCGAAATCGAATCGCCCCCTCCTGAAACAGTTTGACGGCCGTCTCGTCCGCAGCATTCAGCACCGCTCCGCACGTTCCGCCCCGCCGCGCCACCTCGTACCCCAGCCGCAAGGCGGGAAACCGGTCCATATCCGGCGGATGAAAACTGAGCTGTCGCAGCTTCATCACATCGAGCATGGCCGCCGGACACGCCCGCCGCTGCGGATAGGTCATGGCATATTGTATAGGCGTACGCATGTCGGGCGTCCCCATCTGCGCCACCAGCGACCCGTCGCAAAACTCCACCATCGAGTGAATCATCGATTCCGGGTGCACAACGACTTCAATTTGTTCCGGCGCCAGCCCGAAAAGCCAGTGGGCTTCGACAATTTCCAACGCCTTGTTCATCATCGTGGCCGAGTCGATGGTGATCCGCGGACCCATCGACCAGGTGGGGTGCTGCAGCGCATCCGCCGGCGTGATATCCTCCATCGCCTCCCGGCTCCAGGTCCGAAACGGCCCCCCCGACGCCGTCAGATAAACCCGGCGCACGTCCTCGCGCTTGCCCGCGTGCAACGCCTGGAAAATCGCCGAATGCTCGCTGTCCACGGGGATAATCTCCGCCCCGTTACGCCGCGCCAGCGGCATCAGGATCGCGCCGGCGATGACCATGGCTTCTTTATTGGCCAGGGCGATCCGCCGTCCCATTTCCGCGGCCCGCAACGTCGCCGCCAGCCCACCAGCCCCAACCACCGCGACCACCACACAGTCGCACGAAGTCTCCGATACAAGCTGCGTCAACGCATCCGGCCCGTAGTACATCCGGGGGGCATAAGCCAACGCGGAATCCAGCGGCGAAACGCCCTCCGTCTGTCCGATAGCCACCGCCCCCGGGCGAAAGCGATTGGCCTGTTCCGCCAGTTCCCGGCACCGGGAACCGGCCGCCAGCCCCACCACCTGCCATTGGTCCGCCATTCCCGCGAGCACGTCCAGCGTGCTGCGCCCGATCGAGCCCGTGGAACCAAGGACTATGACGCGTTTTCTCATGAAATCAGAAAAATCGGCGGGTCGTCGAAAAAGCCGGCAATCCGCGGGGGATCATACGGGAGCCGCACGCGACAGACAAGCGAACCGCCCGCCAATGAGGCAGCGCCCCCGCCCATGTGTTTGTCCCGTGGGCCCGCGCGACCTATAATGCCCGTGGTCCGCAAAGACGCGCTCGCCAGGGCCGTCGCGAGCCGTGCGGCCGCGCGTACCGCTGCCTCACGATCAACGCCATCGCCGCACAGGCCCAAACGCCCCATGCACCGACAACTTCTGACCACCCGCCTTTTTACCGTTGAACAAAGGACTTACGAGCGCCCCGGGCGCGCGCCGGTGCAGCGCGATGTCGTGGTTCACCCCGGCGCGGTGGTGATTCTGCCGCTGCTCGACGACGGACGCATCGTCATGATCCGCAATTACCGCTACACCGTGGAACGCGAACTCTGGGAGCTGCCCGCCGGCACCCGCGAAGCCGGCGAATCCGCCGAGCAGACCGCCCACCGCGAACTCGAAGAAGAAACCGGCTATCGCACCGCCCGCCTCACCCCCATGCTCTCGTTCTACCCCTCCCCCGGCATCCTCACCGAGCGGATGGAGGTGTTCCTCGCGCGCGAACTCACCCACGTCGGCCAGCGCACCGAAGATTCCGAAAAAATCGTGGTCGAGCCCCTCGACCGCGAAACGATCCGCGCCCGCCTGCTCGATGGCGACTTCGAGGACGCCAAGACCATCGCCGCCCTCGCCACCTTCTTTCTGCGCGAACGCGCACGCATCAGGGTGCAGCTATGAGCTGGCGCGACCGCGACTACGCCCGCGTCGAACCGCACTTCGGCCCCGCCCGCCGCGGCGGACTCGGCCTGCTCCGCGGACGCAGCATCGTCACCATCCTCATCATCATCAACGTCGCCATCTACGTCTTGGCACACTTCAGCGGAACGCTGCTCGAAATCTTTTTCACCTTGGGTTCACTGGAAGGTGCCGCCGTCATGCGCGGACAGGTCTGGCGCCTGCTCACCGCCCAGTACCTGCACGCCAACGACTTTCACATCTTCATCAACATGCTCGGGCTGCACTTCCTCGGCCGGCCCCTCGAACGCATGTGGTCGGCACGTCGCTTCTTCGCCATCTACACACTGTGCGGATTGGCGGGCAACGTCTTCTACACCGTGCTCAGCTCGCGCGGCGTCATCAGCCCCACCATGCCCGCGGTCGGCGCCTCCGGCTGCATCTACGGCCTGCTCGGCATCGTTGCCGTCCTCTTCCCCCACGCCACCGTGTACGTCTACTTCCTGTTCCCCATCAAAATCCGCACCGCCGCCCTGATCTTCGGCGGATTGGCCGTCTTCACCGTCATCAACCGCGGCTCCAACTACGGCGGCGAGGCCTGCCACCTCGCCGGCCTGATCTTCGGCGTCTGGTGGGCGCTCAAGGGCGAAGCCTGGTGGGGCCGAACCGAATGGCGCCTCCCGCGCCGCGCCGCCCGCGCCGTCAAGCCCGGCAAGGGCGCTTTCGCCGCCAAGCTCGCGCAACGTCGCGCCGACGAGGAACTGATCGATCGCATCCTCAAAAAAGTCTACGACGGCGGACTGCACAGCTTGTCCGAGGGTGAAAAACGCGCGCTCCAGGAGGCCACCGACCGCCAGCGCATCCGCGAAGCCGACGCTGGCCGCGTCGACCGCCTCTGACCGCTGTGGGACCGGCCGGCGCTGTGGGACCGGTTTTCCAACCGGTCAGCGGCACTGTGGGACCGCCGGCGCTGTGGGACCGGTTTTCCAACCGGTCAGCAAGGGACAGCACTGTGGGACCGGCCGACACTGTGGGACCGGCTTTCCAGCCGGTCAACCGAGTAACAGGACAAACAGGAACACCAGTTTCTTGAATAGACGATGAGCCACTACGACCGACCGCTCGACAACCCCATCAACTGGTCATTCCGCGCCGGACGGCTTTGCGGCATCACCATCCGCGTCCACGTCGCCTTCCTCCTCTGCGCCGTCGTCCTCTTGTGGATGGAGGCCAAAGCCGCCGGTCCCGATTCCGCCTGGTCCGCCCGCATGCTCCTCGACGTACTCGGCACCTACGCGCTGCTCTTTCTCGTCGTCCTCCTCCACGAACTCGGCCACTGCTACGGCGCCCGCCGCATGGGCGGCGAGGCCGACGAAATCCTCCTCTGGCCCCTCGGCGGGCTCGCCTTCGTCAACCCTCCCCACAACCCCCGCGCCCACATGTTCACCACCCTCGCCGGACCCACCGTCAACCTGCTGATCTGCGCCCTCTGCTCCGCCGCCCTCATCGCCTGGCGCGGCAGCCTCGGCGCCGTCCCCTGGAACCCCCTCCACCCCATGGTCCCCGTGGACCCCGTCATCGCCCTCACCGCCACCGAGGCCCAAACCTGGCTCCTGCGCCTCTACGGCCTCAGCTACTTCCTCCTGCTCATCAACCTCCTGCCCATCTATCCCTTCGACGGCGGACGCATCGTCCAGGCCTGGCTCTGGCCGCGCATGGGCTACCGCCCCTCGATGATGGTCGCCACCGGCACCGGCATGATCGGCGCCATCGTCGTCGGCCTCGCCGCCCTCTTCCTCGAACAGGACTGGCTGCTGTTGATGATCGCCGTCTTCGGCTACCTCACCTGCTGGCAGGTGCGCCGCGCCGCCCGCGAGGACGAGGCCCTCGGCAGCGACTTCAGCCGCGACCTCTTCGGCGAAGGCCACCGCTTCTTGGATGAGCACGACGAGCGCCCGCGCCGCCCCGGCTATTTCGAACGCCGCCGCCTTCGCAAAACCGCCGAAAGGGAGGAACGCGAACGCAAGCGCAAGGAAGCCCACGAGCGTGCCGTGGAAGAAGTGCTCCGCAAGGTCTCCCAATCCGGCCTCGCCTCCCTCAACCCCCACGAACGCCGCATCCTCGAAGAAGAAACCCGCCGCAAACGCTCGGTCAATTCCTGATTACCGCCCCCCGACTTCTCCTCACTCGCGCGCTGCGCCAGGAGAATACGAATTCGCACAGACGGCTGGACGGGGTGGCTCGGACGGTTTCCGAGAACGCAGGGATTCGGACGATGTGCCACTGCTCTGTGAGCAGTGGTGGATTGCATGCGGATGTTCTGGCCCTGTTGGCTGGTGTCCGGGCACGCGCCGTCATAGCCCTGTCCAAGTGTGCACTGCTCACAGAGCAGTGGCACACTGCCGGTGTGGACCGCCCAATGAAACCGGCATCGCGCTCTCCCGAGGACGTTTCGCCTTCTACCGATACCGCCCCCGAAACTCGGCCGCGGGGTACTTTTCCGCGTTCTTGCGCATCTTCGCCGCCAGCGCCGCCGAAAGGTCGATGTTCATCGCGTTGGCAAAGGAAAGCACGTACGCGGTGATATCCGCCAGCTCTTCGGAGATCGCCTGCTGCGCCCGCGGATCGGTGCGCACCGTGTCCAGCTCATCGGAGCGGAGCCATTGAAAGTGCTCCATCAGCTCCCCCGCCTCAATGGCGATCGACGCCGAAAGATTCTTGGGATCGTGAAAGCGCTCCCACTGCCGCTCGGCGATGAAGTCCGCCACCAGCTTGCGCAGCGCCGCCACCGTGGTCGTGTCGTCCTGCATCCGATCCTCCCTTCCCCCCGCGCCACGCCCCCCGAAAACGGCGAAAGCCGCGGGTCCTGCGACCACGCGGCTCCGATGAACCACGATCTTGAAAAACGAGGCCGACGGGATTCGAACCCGCAACCACCGGATCGACAGTCCGGTACTCTAACCAATTGAGCTACGGCCCCTCGAATACGTCCGAGGTACCCCCGGCGGCGCGCCGGGCGACGGTTTTCCCGAAAACCAGCGCACACGTCCCGCCGCCGAAGAACCCATCTTCTTATCGCCCGGCGTGCTTTCAGTCAAGAACTGACACCCCGCGGAACCGGCCGCACCAGCCGGTCAAGGCCCCCGACTCCCCTGTGGGACCGGCTTTTCAGCCGGTCCTGGCTATCTCAACCCGCAAACGCATTCGGATCGAGTTGGTCCGCCTTGGTTTCCACCTTGGCCGATTCGTCCGCCCCCGGCAGCGGCTCCTTCTGAGAGTCGATCACCGGCCACTGCGGCGCGTACTTGGCGTTGATCTCTACGTAGTTCTTCCACTTCTCGGGGAGGTCCTCCTCCGCGAAGATCGCCGACGTGGGGCACTCCGGCGGACACAGACCGCAATCGATGCACGTCTCCGGATCGATCGCCAGAAAGTTGACCCCTTCGTGAAAGCAATCCACCGGGCAAACGGCCACGCAATCCGTATACTTGCAGTTGATGCAGGGCTCGCAGACCACATGAGCCATGACCGAGACCTCCGTTAAACAGTGTCGTTTTCGCCCATCGCAGCCCCTAACTTCCCCATCCTCCGCCCATTTGTCAACCGCCCCATCCGCAAATCCCCGCCCACCGGCGAAACCCTCCTCGCCGCGCCGTTGCGATCGGCCAATCCACAACGTATCGTGAGCGCGATGCCCGGCTCCGGTCGCCTCGTCAACTCCGCACGCCTGGTCGCGCTGCTCACCGCCGCCTCACGCATTCTCGGACTCATCCGCGAGTCCGTCTTCGCCGCCTTCTTCAGCACCTCGGAACTGCTCTCCGCCTTTCGCATCGCCTTCATGGCCCCCAACCTGGCGCGGCGCCTCTTCGGTGAAGGCGCCCTCTCCGCGGCCATGATCCCCGTGCTGACCGACACCCTGCGCACCGACGGCGAGGAAAGTTCCCGCCGCTTCGTTGGCGCCGTGCTCACCGCCCTGACCGCAGTCCTGCTGGCCGCGCTGGCACTGGTGGAAATCGCCCTGCTCATCGCGCAGCACTCCGCCGACAGCCTGGCGCTCCGCCTGACCATCATCCTCATGCCCTACATGGTGCTCATCTGCCTGGTGGCGGTCGCGAGCGGGGTGCTCAACGTCCGGCAGCACTTCGCAGTGCCTGCCGCCGCGCCGACGATACTCAACATCGCCATCATCATCGCGGCGCTGGCCGGGGCTTATGGCGCGGGGCTGCGCGGCGCAGACCTCATGACCGTGGTCTGTGTCGGCATTCTGGTTTCCGGTGTATTACAAATCGTCGCCACCGCCCTCGCGCTGCGCATGGTCCGCTTCAACCCCATCTACGGCGGCGCGTGGCGCGATCCGCGCCTGGCCAAAGTGCTCCGCCTCATGGGCCCCATGGTCCTCGGGCTCTCCGCCGTGCAGATCAATTCGCTGTTCGATTACCTCATCGCCTGGTTTTTCATCGTGCACGATGGGCAGCGCGTCGGACCGGCGGTCCTCGGCTTCGCCCAATACCTCTATCAGCTTCCGCTCGGCGTCTTCGGCATCTCCATCGCCACCGCCGTCTTTCCGCTGCTCTCGCGCCGCGCCGCCGAGGGCGACCGCCCCGCCATGGCCGAAACCATCGCCCGCGGCCTGCGCCTGGGCGCGTTCATCTCGCTGCCCGCCACCGCGGGGCTGATTCTCGTGGCCCACCCGCTGGTGGCGGCGTTGTACGAACGCGGCGAGTTCGGCCCCGCGCAAACGCAGCGCGTCGCCGCCACCCTGTGCTTCTACAGCCTGGGGCTGGCCGCCTATTTCGCGCAGCACGTGGTCGTTCGCGCGTTCTACGCCCTGCACGACAGCGCCACGCCGGCGCGGCTCGCCGCGCGCATGGTGCTCATCAACCTGGCCATGAACCTGGTGCTGGTGTTTCTGTTGGAGGAACGCGGCCTCGCCCTCTCCACGGCCGTGTGCGCCACCGTGCAGGTTCTGTGGCTGGCGCGCCGCCTGCGCACTCACCTGCCCGAGATGAACTGGCGCCCCCTCGCCGTGCCGCTGGGCAAGATGCTTCTCGCCGTCGCGGCGATGTGCGGCGTTGTGCTGTTCATCGACCGCGCCGACTTCGTGACCCCCTGGCTGCCGGCCCACGTCGCCGTTCGTTTGACCCTGCTGGTGACCGCGGGGCTGGCCACCTATGCCCTCGCCGCCTGGATGCTCCGCATCGAAGAACTCCGCAGCGTCCTCCGCGGCGAACAAGGCGACTGACACAACATCCGCGCCCGTCGAAATCTCCCCAGTCGTGTGGTATGCTCTCCCCTTTTCGCCCTGGAAGGACGCCAAAGCCGTGTGCCCGCTGAACACCGCCGAATCCTCGCGCTCCGAGCTGCGCCACATCATCGCCATGACCGTGCCGGTCGTGCTCACCACCAGTTCGCGCGCCATGATGGACGTGGCCGATTACGTGATGATCACCTTCCTGCGCGAGCCGGAAGCCCAGGCGGCCATCCTCCCCGCGCAGGTGCTGATGTGGTCCTACATCGTGCTGGGCATGGCCCTGGTCTCGATGGTCAACACCTTCGCTTCGCAGTCCCTCGGTCGCGGCCGCCCGGCCGAAGCCAGCGCCTACGGATGGCAGAGCCTTTACCTGGCCGTGGCGTTTGCCCTGCTCAGCTTCCTCGTTCTGCCCGTCATGGGCCCGCTGGTGCGCGCCATCGGACACGATGCCGGAGTGCAGGTGCGCGAACTCGCCTATCTGGACATCGCGCTGCACACCACCGGCCCGACCATCGCCGCCAACGGGTTGGCCTGGTTCTTCATCGCCGTCCGCCGCCCGTGGGTGGCGATGTGGTCGGCGGTCGAAGCCAACGTCGTGAACGTCGTGGTCAGCGCCGTGCTCATGTTCGGCCTGCTGGGCAACGAACCGATGGGCATTGCCGGCGCGGCGTGGGGCACGCTGGCCGCGGTGGGCTATCGCACGCTGCGCCTCATCCTGACGCTGCTCGCGCCCGCCTGCGCCCGCACGTTCAATTCGCGCGCGACCTGGCGGCCCTCGTGGGCGCGGGTGCGCGACCTGATCCGCGTGGGGCTCCCGTTCGCCTTGCAGACGGTGTCCGAGGTCATCGTCTGGGCCATCTTCGTCAACGTGTTGGTAGGTCGCACCTTCGGCACCGCGCACCTCATCGCCACCAACGCCGCCTGGCAGTACATGCGCATCGCCTTTCTGCCCTCGATGGGCGTGGGACAGGCGCTCACGGCGCTGGTGGGCAACTCCATCGGCGCCGGCGACCGCCCCCGCGCCCGCCGCGAGACCTTCGTCGCCACGCTCATCACCGTCGGCTACATGGGCTCGCTGTCGATCATCTACGCACTGTTCGGCGCCGAACTCATCGGCCTGTTCAACAACGACCCGGAGGTGATGCGCATCGGCCGCGGGGTCATGATCTGCGCCGCGGTCTTCCAGCTCTTCGACGCCATGAGCATTACTTACAGCGCCGCGCTACGCGGCGCGGGCGACACCTTCATCCCCTCCATCGTCTTTACCACCAGCAACTGGGTGGTGATTGTCGGCGGCGGCTGGTATGCCGCGACCTTCTACCCGGAGTGGGGCAGCATCGGCCCGTGGGCGGCGTCGGCCGCGCTCTTTTTCTTCGCGGCCATGTACTTCCTGTGGCGCTGGCGCTGCGGCGCGTGGGAAAGAATAGAACTCTTCCGCGACGCCGCGGGTCACCCGGCGGCGGCCGACGTGGTGCCCGTCCCGGCCGCGGATCTCTGATCCACCGCTATAAAGCCGATGGAGAATGGGAATTGCCAATTGCCGAAAGCCAGTTGTTGCATGGTCGTTTTCGGGTATTCGACACTTCGGCGCTCTTCTTCGGCCTTTGGTTCATTCGTGATTCGATCAGGCCCGGCGGTCCCGGGTCGTCATGCGCCATGCCGCGCGGCGGTTCGACATGGCGTCCAGCTCCGTCGAGAATGTCCAACATGTCCGACGATCAGGCTCCGTCCGTTGCCGACAAACTGACGCGAGAGAGTGTCCGTCTCCTGTGGTCGCCTGGGGCACTGCCCTTCGTCGCAACGCATTGCTCCCCCGTGCGCGCCGCTTTGGCGGGCACACTGTTCCTTGCTGCCGAAGTTTCGCTGCCCATCACCGCGCTGATCTCCGGGGCGGACGAGCCCTATGCCGACTTTGGCGATTATGCAGAGGACGGATTCATAATCGTTGTATCCCTGTACTCCCTGTTGACCATTGTGTTTGGAGCCCTCGCATTGCTTCTCGTGCTTTCCGCCCGCCTGATGCCCTCGCGGCGCTGGCACGCGATCATCAAGGCGTTGCTCCTCAGTCCCGTTGTTTTCCTGATACCGGTGATGGTGTGGTCGGTTTTCGCGTGGCTGAACTACGCCGCTGACCCGACTTTTCAGTTCTGGGCGTACGCGCAGAAGCCCGCCTGGCTCAGCTCACCGATCATTGCAATGCTCGGCTCAGCCGTGTGGGTACCTGCGGGGTTCGTATTGCTCATCGCACACTTCGTGCGGACCCTGCCGAAGCTGAACCAGTTCCTCGCCGACTTGCCGGGACCGCGATGCCTCCAGTGCGATTACCTGCTCCTCGGCCTCACCGTTCCGCGCTGCCCCGAATGCGGCCACGCCTTCGACCCCGCGCTCCTTCAACCGGCTGAGCCATCCGCCGACGACCCGCATTCGCCCTGAATTGTCCCACTCAACGCCCCGGCAACGCCCGGTGGACACGTCCGTGCCTTTTCATTTGCCGTTCAGTAAGACCCGGCCGTGCCGGCTCGCCATTCACCATCCCGCACAGCAGTTCGACACTCCGTCCTGCTCCGCCGATACTACGGCAATGCCAGGCAGCGCCGCCGAATCGGAATTCCGTCCGCGCCCGCACGTAGGCACACTCCGCTTATTGTGGTCGCCCGGTTCACTCGCCCAGGTAGCCGAGTGTTGTTCAATTCGGAAGGGCGTCATCGTGGGAACGATCGTTGGCGTCGTCGATGCCACACTGTTAATGGTCTGGGTTCCCTACGGAGGTGGCGAGCCGTACCGAGACTGGTGGGACTACGCGCGAGATACCGCAGCCATGGCGATGGTCTGGTTCGCTGTTTTTGGCGGGTTCGGCTTTATCGTCGCCGACGCAACGCTGAAAGAAGCACAGCGCACCGTTACTGCGGACTATCGCGTGAAGCACAATCTCGTGTTCCTGGCTCCGCTCACTGTCGTGCTCCCCATCTTGATCTGGACGGCGTTCGCCTGGCTTCACGCCGCTACCAGGTCCTCATTCCAATTCTACGGTCCGGCCGCGAATCCTGTGTGGTTGCTTTCCCCCCTCGTCCGGGTTTTCGGCTCTCCACTTTGGTTACTCGTTGTTCCCATCCTCGTCGTTCGCAACGTCCGCCGCGGCTTCGCGCGCATCGACGATTATATCGGCGCCTCGGCCACCCCGCGCTGTGCGCATTGCGATTACCTGCTCCTCGGCCTCACCGTTCCGCGTTGCCCCGAATGCGGCCACGCCTTCGACCCCGCGCTTCTTCAATCGGCCGAGCCATCCGCCGCCGACCCGCATTCGCCCTGAATTGTCCCACTCAAGTCCCCGACAACGGGTGTCGGATACTTCCGCGCCCTGTCATTCGCCATGCAGTAAGGCCCGGCCATGCCGGGTCGCCATTCCGCGCAGCGGTTCGACAACGCTCCGGAATCCGCCGATACTGCCCTACATGGCCCCCGATCCTGCTCAGCCGGAATTCCCGCCGCTGACCGCCGAGCAGCGCATGCTCCTCCAGATCCGCGACACCCTTTACGAAGGCAACTGGGACGACTTCCTCGCCGACCTCAACGCGCGTGCCAAGAACCGCCCCCACGTCTTCGCCACCGTGCCCGCCTCCGCCGACATGCGCGCCACCATCGCCCGACACAGCGCGCTCATCGCCGACATGCAGCGCTGGGAGCGCGACCACGAGCGAACGTTGGAGCCGTAAGGCTGTCCTTTGTAGCCAGGGCGCGAAGAAGCCGCGCGAAAACCACGCCCACCCTTTACCGCTACTTCTGCCCCGCCGCGAGGTAGCGCTCGATCTGATCGATGTGGTGCAGGTCGTGCCCGGCGAGCATTCGCAGCATCATTCCCAGCGACTCGGCCCCGCGCTCGTTGTGTTGTCCGACGCGCTTCAGATCGGCCTCAGTCGTCTGCCGCCAGATCGCCAGGTTGTGCACGCGAAGCTGACGGAACATGGTCACCAGCTCCTTCGGCTCGCGCTCGTTGTGCCGCTGCCCGGACACCCACAAGTCCTGGTCCATGCCCAGAATCGTCGGCTCCGTTTCGCACAGAATCAGCCGCAGGCGGTAGCCGTACACCCACTCCGCGTCGGATAGATGGCCGATGATCTCGTTAGGCGTCCACTTCCCGGGAAAAGGCCGCGCGCGCATCGTCGCGGGCGAGTTCCGCGCCACGATCGCTTCCAGCGCGTCCGCGGTCTTGCCCAGCACCTCCAGCGGCGCGCGCCCGCCGAGCTTTTCCTCCATCTGCCGGCGATAGGCATCCGGCTGCGTCACCCAGACTCCCGGAACGGTCTGCGTCATGGTTCGACCCTCCACTTTGCTTTGAGATCGCGTAGCGACTTCCACAGTGCCGGCTCTGGAATTCCGTAAGTCCGCGCGGACTGCAATCCCGCGGCTCGCCCGGTTTAGGATCCCAAACGCGCGCCGCCATTCTATCGGCTGGGGGCGTGCCTCTCTACCGCGAGAAACGGCGGCGGAGGCATCGCAGTTTGGGAGGCGGGTTGAAAGTAGTGGCGCCGCGCGGTACGCCGACCGCGGACGACGGTCGGCATCGTCGGCGCGGTTCGCTGTTTGGTAGGGTGCACGCGGCTCGCCTCCTATGTGGCTGGCCGGCACGAGAGCGCGCGGCGCCCGGTACCCCGCAGGGGTTTGCGAAGTCAGCCGGGGGTGTGGTCCTGCGGCGGGACCACACCCCCGGTGATCGGCCGCCGTGATGGGCGACCCTGTAAGGGTCGTCGGACGCCATTGCCCAATTGACTTGCGATGGCTAGGCCTGACATTTGCCGTGCGGTTAGTTGTTTCGTAACACCTCAGCCGTTTGCAATGGCGGGTTCGGGTAGTGGGGGGAGTTGGC
>CAZMVD010000075.1:0-19203 GCA_964569425.1 uncultured Phycisphaeraceae bacterium | reverse complement strand
GAGATCAACCCTTGCTACCTCTTGATTCTCAAGACAGTCGCTTCGTGGCTCCGTGCCTATCTTCAATTCCGCATTCCCCATTCCGCATTCTCCCCCCATTCGCCATTCTTGATTCGCCATTCACCCTTCCCCATTCCCCACTCCCTCATTCTTCCTCAAACTCCTCGCCCGTCCCCAGCTCCGTCGGAGGTGCCGCCATCGGCGCCGGAACCTCTCCCACCGCCAGAATCCGCTGCGGCCGCGGACGCACCGCGAACGTCCCCGGCGCCAGCCGCTGCGGACGCTCTATCACCAGGCCCTGTACGTAATACGCCATCGCCCAGATATCCGCCGGCTGCACCAGCGGAATGTCCGGGTGCGCCGTGCTGCGATACTCCATCGAGTCCACCCACGTGGGCATCGCCGTGCCCGTGATCCCCGCCGCAATCGACCGATATAGATCCTCCACCTTCGCCCCCGAGCGAACAAAATCGCGCCGGAAATCGGGCGGGTAGATCATCTCCCCCTCGTCGTTGGGCTTGCCCTCGCTGTGCTCCAGCGCGTCGCGAAAGACATCGCGCGCAGGGTTCTCCATCATCACCAGGTATTCGTTGATCTTGTCCTTGGACACGTAACTGGGATGACAGGTCCAGCATGTGGCGAACCCGTGATACACCGCCTCCCCCCGCGCCACCGCAGCGGAGTGATCCGCCTGCCCGCGATACGGATCAGCCACCATCGGGATCACCGACGCCGGCGAACTCTCCTCCCACTTGGGTGAAAATGTCTTGACGTAGGCAATGAGCGCCGTCACCGTCCGCGCCGGCAGCAGGTCCCAACCCGGCATGGAACTGCCCTTCAGCCCCTGAAGAATGGTGCGCCGCAGGTCGTCGTCCGTCGGCAGGCGCCCCGCGCGCGTCGAACTGAACTTGAACAGCGCTTTCTGAAAGTTCCGCGGCCGCGGATGCAAGAACCGCGCCGCCGGGCCGTTTCCGTCGCCCTCCACCCCATGGCACCCGGAACAGTAGGTCTGGTAGGCCGTGCGCCCCTCTTCGATCAACGACGTCCGCACACTGGTCTGAAAGCCGAACTCCGACGGACGCGAGGTATCCACTTCGCCGTCGGTCGCCTCGCGCGGCGCACAACTCAACGGCCACATCGCCGCGACCAGCACACCCGCACACGCCGCCATCCTCCGCCGCGCCCTCATGGCCGCACCCCCCGCGCCGTCGGCGGCACAAACCGGCCCCAGTGATCCACCAGCAGCAGCGTCCAGCCGAACACCAGGTGCGTGAGCACCGCCACCAGGATGGGCACTTGCTCCACGATCCAGTTGCCCCCGATCAGCAGCGGCTGCAACCACGCCAGCACGCCGTAGTAATTGATGAGCCACACCCCGATCGCCAGCACCGTCGTCACCACGAAGCGCACCGACCCCGGCGAGCGGTCGAACCAACGGCTCAGCACCATGTGAAAGGGAATGCCCCCGAACATGCCCGTGCCCAGGTACAAACAACAGCCCGCCGCCAGCGCAAAGCCGCTTTCCAGCGTCAACGCGCTTTCACCCAGCGGAAACGTCAGATACACCCGGATCAACTCCAGCGGGTGCTTGCCCACCATCGCCGCCCCCACGATGTTGAACAGCAGGCTCGACGCCGCCCCGATCAGCCCCAGCACCATCCCCGCCAGCAGGTGGTAAGTGGCGTAATAGGTCTTCGGCGGCCAGGAGGGCTCCGTCGTCGCCGGCGGCGCAAGCTGTGCCTCCAGCCGCGCGACCTCCTCGCGCAGTTCGCTCAACCGTTTCGTGGGTGAATCAGTAGCCATAGACTCCACCCTGAAGCGCGACCGGCCGGATGGACCGCGCGCAACATCACCTCGGGATTCAAAAGACTCGCCTGTCAGGACGCCCCGGAGTCTTGCCCGCCGGCCCGCGAGCCTCCGCGACGATTCCGTAGAACACAGAAGGGGTTACATCTTGGGCAGGAACCATAACCACCAGGGGCGCCCGGTGTCAAGGACATTTTCTGATAGTCCTCTCCGCCGCGCCGCGCTAAGCGATGCCCGCGGGCTTGCATGGGGCAGGCGCCTAGCCGATCATGCGGCCAACGATCGGCGAGGGTTTCTCGGAATTTCCCTGGTTTGGATGAATGCCATGCACTTTGCTAGGCGCGTGCTCGAACTGCACGAATCGGCCACGCTGGCGGTTTCGGCCAAGGCGGCGCGGATGCAGGCCGCGGGAGTCGACGTCGTCGGCTTCGGCGCGGGCGAGCCGGACTTCGACACGCCCGCCCACATCAAGGAGGCCGCCTGGGCGGCGCTCAAAGCCGGGCAGACCAAGTACTCCAAGCCCGCCTCGGGCATTCCCGTCGCCAAACAGGCGGTGTGCACCAAGCTGCAACGCGAGAACGACCTTTCGTACACGCCCGAGCAGGTGATCATCACGGCCGGCGGCAAGATGGCCGTGTACCTGATGATCCAGGCGGTGGTCGAACCGGGCGACGAAGTGGTCATCCCCGTGCCCTATTGGGTGAGCTACCCGGAGATGGTCGGGCTTGCGGGGGGCACGTCGGTGTTCGTCGCGGGCCCGGCAGAGAATGACTACAAGCTGACGCCGGCGCACCTGCAGCGCGTGCTTTCGCCGCGAACGCGGCTGTTTCTGTTCAATTCGCCGTCGAACCCCAGCGGGGTGACCTACCACCCGGACGAGGTGCGGGCGCTGGCGGAGGTGCTCGCGGAGCGCGACGTCTGGGTCCTGTCCGACGAGATTTACGACCGGCTGCTCTTTCACGGCCAGCAGACGCTGAGCTTCGCGGCGGCTTCGGCGGCGGCGTATGAGCGTACGCTGACGCTCAATGCGGCGTCGAAAACTTACTCGATGACCGGCTGGCGGGTGGGCTACGGCGCGGGGCCGAAGGAGCTGATCGACGCGATGGCCAAGCTCCAGTCGCAATCGACCAGCGGGGCGGCGACCTTTAACCAGGCGGCGCTGGCCGCGGCGCTCACGGGGGACCAATCATGCGTCGAGCAGATGCGCGTGGAGTTCGAGCGCCGCGCCGAGCGGATGTACGCGCGGCTGACGGCCATTCGCGGCGTGCGCTGCCCGAAGCCGACCGGAGCGTTCTACTGCTTTCCCGACGTATCCGGCGCGTTCGCCCGCCTGGGCGTGAGCAGTTCCACGCAGTTCGCCGAGCGGCTGCTGGAAGAGGCGCGGGTGGCCGTGGTGCCCGGCGCCGCCTTCGGCCTGGACCACCACGTCCGCCTCTCCTTCGCCACCGGGCTGGAGCGGATCGAGGAAGGCCTGAGCCGCCTGGAGCGGTTCTTGGAGTAGGGGCCGTGCGGAATGGGCGTCGCGTTCATTGGATCATCGTTCCGGTATCCACCGACTTCATGATTCGGTAGAGGGGTTCGACGGCTATTCGGCGGGGATACCCGTTGTTCGAGCGGCACCCACTTTGAAACATCTGTTTTCGCGGAGCAGGTGTCCCGATATAATTCTGTGCGTTGGCCCACGGTGAACACGGGCTGCCTTACGGACCACGGGAACGGGGCGGTCGTAAGTCGAGTAACTAAGATGCTTGAATCTATCGAAATCGATAATTTCAGGTCGTGCGACAATGTTCATGTACGTCTCGGCGAGCCCGTCGTTGCGTTACTCGGAAAGAACGGTGCAGGTAAAACGAACGTTCTACACGCCATCCAGCTTGCTGCCGAGCTTTGCGTTGGGGAACCCGAGCCCGTTCTCGGGATGATGCCGCATGATCGTTCGAAGCCAACGAGCTTTGTGCTGCAGTTCTCGATAGGACCTAGCAAGTACAAGTATAAGATCACGCAAACCCTAGCAGCAAGCAAAGATCCCGTTCACTCGGAGTCGCTCGAAAAGGACGATCAGTTGCTCTTTAGACGGGACGGTGAGGTCCTTAGATCGCCGATCGCGCCAATACCGAATGAACTCCTTGTACCAACTCCGGTTAGCAGCTTGTTCGTACTCATCCGAGTTGTTCCACCGCACGATCGGATGCACAAGGAGCTTCGCCCGGTAGCGGAATACTTGAGATCGGTTCGCTATTACCCCCTCTCTCAGCAATACCAAGAGCATTCGGATCCTGTTCCGACACCGTTTATAGAATCGGCCAAGTTTGAAAAGTGGAAGGCCGCACTTGCTGCAGGACGTCCGACTGGTTCGGTGACGAATCGTCTTGTGCATATGCATTTATTCAACCCCGACAAGCTTGATGAATTGCGAAAGCTCCTTGGCGAGGATGGATTGGGCTTGCTCGCCGAGATTAGAATTGAAGAAGTTAAGTTGCGCAAAGGCAAGGTGGAGGACAGCGCCGAGCCGACATATTCGATTTTATTCGTGCCATGCTCCGGAATTGCAGGTGCCGGTCGCGCCTTCAGGTATAGCGGACTATCGTTGGGGACTTGGCGTGTTTTGCGACTGCTGACCTATCTTGTCTTTGACGGGTCATCTTGTATGCTCGTCGAGCAACCCGAGGATAGCATTCATGCAGGATTGTTAGGGAAAGTGATCGACATTTTGCGAACGTACTCAGAGCAGACGCAATTGATCTGCACGACGCATTCGCCTCGGGTCATAAACCTTGTAGATGCCAAGGGCATCCGGGTCGTCACTGTGGAAAACGGGAGAACTGAAGTCTCGGAGCTTTCTCCCGGAGAGATCAGTGAGGCGCAGTCGTACTTGTCCGACGAAGGAACTTTGGCCGAGTTTCTTGAGACGTTATAGGCGGCTTTCCACGTGATTGCGATTCTCGCTGAAGATGAGTCGGATGCCGAAGTGCTGACTCACTTGATTCGGAGGCGCGCCAACAACACCAACCTGCGCGTAAAGAGGAAGGGCTACAGTGGATGCGCCGGACTCTGTAGGAAGGGTGCCCGCGACATCAGGACTTGGGTAAACGCCGGTGTGAGTCGCGTCGTTATTTGCCACGATGCGGACCGGGATTTGCCGGACGCCGTGAGAACAAGAGTGTTGCACGGAGTCTTGCAACCATCTGGATTCGACGGGCCCGCTTTCATTGCGATTCCCATCGAGGAAATAGAGGCATGGATGATCGCTGACGAGGCGGCGATTAATCAGGTTATTCCCACATTTAGCTTCAAAGGACATGAAAATCCGGAGCGCATCAGGGACCCCAAGGAGTGGTTGTGTGCCCAGTCACGTGCGGCTAATGGTAAGCCTCTCTATTCACCTAAGACATTCAATCCCGCAGTTGCGAGAAGGCTCAGATTTGATGTTGTTGCGCGCAAATGTCCCTCCTTCAAGTGTTTCTTAGACTGGATAGACAGTCAATTCACTGACCTGCTCCCCAAGAGTTGATCCAGGTGGTATGATAGTCCCAACGGCCCGTTGAACGGGCGAAAGGCCGGGCAACAGTCGGGAGATCGGCATCGTGGCCAGTGGGAACAAACGTCGTCTATGGTCGGCGAGCCTGCTGATCGTCGTCGCCATCCTGGTTGTGTGGGCGAGTTCGACCGGGATGCGGCGGGGGTGGACATGGCGCCGGGTATTGGCCGGGGCGGACATGGTGACCTTGAGCCCGGCATCCCCCCGGTTCGTCGGGCCGCCGATTGTCGTCGCTGAGCGCGGCGCGATCCGCGCATTGATCGATCTGGTCAAGTTCCAGCGCTTTCAGATTCCGCTGGCGTGCCGTTGCCGCGGGGAGGTGCTCCTGGAGTTTCTGTCGCAGGGCCGTTCGGTGGCGAGGTTCGGCTTCAGCCACGGCAGCGCGCTCAAGTGGCAGGACGGCCCGTGGTGGGGTGACAGCCATTTGACGCCCGACTCCGCAGAGGCGCTCCGCGGCTGGCTCGGCAGATACGCATTCCGGTCACCCGGTTATCCGTAAGGCCGACCGCAATGACGCGATGCGCACCCGCGGATTCGTGCGCTATATGCCGCCGCCGCAGCACAGGAACACGGGCAGCAGTCCGCTGAGGATCAGCGTCCCCACGGCCATCCGCCGGCGCTGCGGCCGGCGCAGCGCCATCAGGGCACAGATGATGCCGACGAGCCACGCCAGGCAGGCGCCGATGTCGATCACGAACGCCGCCACCAGCCACGCGGGCATGCCGTTGTGCCGCGCGAGAAACTCATTCTGAATGCGCAGCAGCTCCTCGGGCTGGCCGGCGCGCATCGCCTCGACCATCCCCTGAGCCACGGGCATCAACTCCTGCATGTGCGGCTGCAGCACGATCGCCGCGATGAAAAAGAGCACAAACGCGCCCAGCGCCAGCAGCAGGGCGACGACCGCGAGCGGATTGCCCGCGGGCGGCCGTGCCACATCGTTGTCAGCGAAAGACCCCGCGCCCGCCACGTCGGAAACCGGCTCGGCGACGGGCAGCTCGGGCGGCGGGACAAAGTTCGATGCTTCCGGCGCCACCACCGTCTTGCGGCAGTAGGGGCAGATCACCGGGCGCAGCGCCCACACGTCGTCCACTTCGATGGGTTGGCGGCAGTCGGGGCAGGTAAAGCGGATAGCCATAGGGCGGGCATCGTAGCGAAGGCCGCATCGTGGTCAACCGGGCGCACGAACGGCGCAGCGATTTGCAGCGACCAAGGCCGCGCCCATCGCGCCGCAGCGCTGGCGCACAGGTTTCCGCCTTCGCCAGTACTGACGGCGCGCCGAGCGGGCGATCGCTGCGCCAGTCCCGCGCAACCGCTGCGCGTAGCGCTGCCGTAGACCGCAAAGCGATTAGGGCGCCGGCCTTCAAGCGCGCCACAAGCGCGCGACGATATCCGATTGGCCTTGTCGCGATCCGCCCCTTGCGGCGGATGACGAGTGAGCTTCTGGAGGCGACGTCCGTGCAGACCAAGGAAGAGTTGATGGCGGCCATTGTACAGCTCAATCCCGGAGCAACGTTGGAGTTCTTGCAGCGTTTCTCGCATGCCGAATTGAAGGAGTACATCGTGCGGCTGCGCGAAGTGAGCGGCGGCGCGGTGCATGTCTGGGACGCGGAGCCCGTCGCCCACGAGGCGGCGCTGGCGGGCGCGGCCGGTTGAGTGCGCAAGCGGGGCGGCACACCAACCGGCACGCAAAACGAATACCCGGTTTCCGCACACCCCGCCACCGCCGGCAATGCGCCGATTAACTTCGGCATCGCTGCCGATTGGTACCTGTCTGTCCGCGACATGCGCCGGATGAGTCGGCCTGTTTCGTCAAGCCTGTATTCTTCCCGTGAAATGCGTATCGACCGCTGCCGGCGCACGGCCGCGTTGCCAATGCGCGCCGCGCCGTTATGATGCCCACGGCGGGGTGATTCACGGACGGGCGGTGCGGACTCGGCGAACGCCGCCACGGAGACGCCAGGGATGGGCGAACCAACTTCCACCACAGCAACACCACCCACTCCCCAATTGAGTTTCGCATTCGGCGAGGGCGACATGCGCAGCAAGAGGGCACGGAAAAAGTCGCAGCGAACGGCCGCGAAGTCTCCGGCGTTTCCCGCGGATCGGGATACGCCGGTGCTGATTCCGGACGCGGACTCGGCCGAAGCGGCGGCGCCGCCGCCCCGCGCGCCGACCCGCCGCGGCGCCACGGCCGAGTCGATGGCCAAGCAGCAGCGCGAGATTTCCGTCTCGGAGTTCTTCGCCAAGAACCGACACCTCCTCGGCTTCGACAACAAGCGCAAGGCGCTGCTGACCACGGTCAAGGAGGCGGTGGATAACAGTCTCGACGCCTGCGAGGAGGCGGGCATTCTGCCGGATATCGACATCGCCATCCGCCAGACGGACGAGGAACGCTTCAGCGTCACCGTGCGGGACAACGGCCCGGGCATCGTCAAAGCGCAGATTCCCAACGTGTTCGGCAAGCTGCTCTATGGGTCGAAGTTCCACCGCCTGAAGATGTCGCGCGGCCAGCAGGGGATCGGCATCAGCGCCGCGGGCATGTACGGGCTGATCACCACCGGCAAGCCGGTGCGCATCGTCAGTCGCACGGGCACGCGGCACGCGGCCCATCTGTACCTGCTGGCGATCGACACCAAAAAGAACAAGCCGGACATCATCGAAGAGCAAACCGTGGAGGTCGACTGGCCACACGGCACCGAAGTGACCATTGAGCTTTCCGCCGCCTACAACCGCGGCCGCCAGAGTGTGGACGAGTATCTTGAACTGACCGCGATTGCCAATCCGCACGCGCGGTTCGTGTATCATCCGCCCGGCGCGGCGGCGGTGGAGTTTGCGCGAAGCACGGAGACGCTGCCCAAGGAAACGCGCGAAATCAAGCCCCACCCCTACGGCATCGAGTTGGGCACGTTGATGAAGATGCTCAAGGAGACCCAGGCGCAGAAGCTGGGGGCGTTTCTCTCCACGGAGTTTTCGCGCGTCAGTCCCGCGGTAGCCAGGCAGGTGTGCGCCGCGGCCGGTGCGACGCCCGCCACCTGGGTCAACGCAATCACCCCGCCGCAGGCCGAAAAGATCTACAACGCGTTTCAGGAAACACGGCTCAAGTCGCCGTCCACCGATTGTCTGGCGCCGATGGGGGCGGAGGCTATTCTCCAGGGGCTGCTGCGCGGCGTGAAGGCGGAATTCTACACCGCGTCCACCCGCCCGCCGGCCGTGTATCGCGGCAATCCGTTTCAAATCGAAGTGGGGCTTGCGTACGGCGGGGACCTGGGCAGCGACAAGCACGACGACGACGGCGAAAACGGCAAGGGCGACGGCGATGAGGTCGCGGCACGGGTCATCCGCTTCGCCAACCGCGTGCCCCTGTTGTACCAGCAGAGTTCCTGCTGCACATTCAAGGCCGTGGCGGAGACGAAATGGAACAACTACGGCCTGTCGCAGTCGGCCGGTTCGCTGCCGCGCGCCCCTGTGGTCATCATGATCCACATGGCCAGCGTGTGGGTGCCGTTCATTTCCGAAGGCAAGGAAGCGATCGCCGACTACGACGAAATCCGCAAGGAAGTGAAGCTGGCGATCGCGGAGTGCGGGCGCAAATTGTCCCTGCTGCTGCGGCGCAAGAAGCGCAAGGCGGACTATTCACGGCGGCGCGACGTGTTCACGCGCTACATCGACGAAGTCGTGGAGGCGGCGCGCGCGATCACCACCATCAATAAGGAAGACTTTCGCCGATCGTTGCTGGAGCTGTCGAAGCAATACACCGCGGCCGCGGATATGGCGTTCGACGACCACGGGAAGATCATCCGCACCCAGGAAAACGGCGAAGATGCTCTTCCCTCCGATACCATCGTGGTGGACCGCGAATCCGGGTTGGCCGCGGGAACCCTTTTCGCGGACAACACGCCGGCCAAGAAGCGAAAGTCGTCGCGGTAGCCTATCAGGATGTGCGGCAGCGCATTCGGCCAGGGCAGTTCCGCGTCCCGCTGTTCATTTCCATTGAAATCCAGCAGGTCACGGCCGCGAAGGCGAATGCCCCGCCGCGCGTGCCGCGTCGCTGGCGTTTCCCTGGCGCCTGGCGACTTGTGGTCAACTCCTACTTTCCCGATTTGCATTTCTAATCGATTGAGTCAAAGCGGCTTTTTAACGTCGCGCGCTCGCCACCGCGCCGTCTCGCAGAGAAGTACCTGCGGGCAAGTCAGGTGGAAAAAAACGTGCATCGCATCCGCGATTGTGATATATTGACTATCGGAAGTTTGTCGTACTTGTAGTTGTAGCAAAGCCACGTCGCAGTCACACAACAACATGTCGAAACGATCAAGTTGGATGCGTGCGCCTTCGCACGCGGAAAGGGAGGGAATCATGTCCAGACTGCTTCTGATGGTGTGCGCGCTGTTGTGCCTCGCGCTGCGTCCTCCAATCGAGAAGGGCAGCGTTCTGACCTCGCCTGACAAACGCGCGGGCGCGACCCGCACCGTGTCGGCGCTATCTGTCGACAATCTGGCGGCGCCGGCCTTGCTGCAGCCGGCGGAAGCGTGTTGCCTGCCGAATGGAAGCTGCCTGGACATGCCGCACAACAACTGTGCCATGCAGGGCGGCGATCCGCAGGGCGGCGGTACCCTTTGCAGCATGGGGATCCTGTGCAGCCCCATCAAGTGGTCGCAGCCGCCGCTGTACTTTGACGGGTCGCCGCACCCGGAGTGCTTCTGGGGTTGGGACGAGTATTCCGTATTCGGTTCGCCACAGTGGATCGTGGCCGATGACTGGCTGTGCGACAGCGCGCTGCCGGTAACGGACGTTCACTGGTGGGGTTCGTACATCGGTTGGGATCTGATCCCACCGCCGACGCTGGCGCCGCACGCGTTCCACATTGGCATCTGGACCGACGTGCCGGCGGGAATGGGCACGCCCTTCAGCCATCCCGGCATCGTAAGAAGGGAGTGGGTTGTATCGCGGTCCGATCTCAACGAGCGGCCGGTGGCGTGCGATTTTCACCCCGAGCACATGTCCGCGCCGGACGGATGCTACAAGTACGACTTCGCCATTCCCGTGGGCGAGTGGTTTATCCAGGAACCGGCGTGCAACATCTACTGGGTGAGCATCGCGGCGATGTACCCCGCGTGCGCCTGCAATGCCGATGTGAACGGGGACGGGCAGGTTAACTTAATGGACCAGACGCTGCTGCTCAACTGCATCGGCCAGCCGCCGGTGGGTCAGTGCGCCGGCGCGGATATCAACTGCGATGGCGTGGTCGATAACGCCGACAGTCAGGCCTGGCTATGCCTGTTCCAGGGACTGCCGCCACAGCAGTGCTGTGCGCCGACCCATCCCTGGGGCTGGAAGTCTCGCGAGCACTTCTTCCAGGATGACGCGGTACGCATTCTCGCGCCCACCGCACCGGTCATCGGAATGCCGTACGAGTTCGGCGAGCCGATCGAAGACATGCTGGGGGCTTCGTGGGACATGAGTTTCGTGCTGACCACGGAGGGGCAGCCGGAGGCCTGCTGCCTGCCGGACGGCTCGTGTCTGATGGCGCTTCCCGCCACCTGCCAGGCGATGGGCGGCATCACGCAGGGACCGGGCACGATGTGCACCCAGCCGGAGGCATGCTGCCTGCCGGATGGATCCTGCGCCATGGCCGACCCGCTCTGCTGTGACGAACTGGGCGGAACGCCGATGGGTCCGGGGATGGTGTGCGGCGGTCACTTGGATGCCTGCTGCCTGCAAGACGGCACGTGCGTCATGGCCGACCCGACCTGCTGCCCGATGCTGGGCGGCATAGCGCAAGGGCCGGGCACGGTATGCACCGCACCACAAGCATGCTGCCTGCCTGATGGCACCTGCAGCGACCTGGATCCGCTGTGCTGTGTGGAGGCGGGCGGCACGCCGCAGGGAGCGGGAACCGCGTGCGCCGCGGCGCCGCGGGCCTGCTGCCTTTCGGATGGCTCGTGCCGGATGGTTGATCCGCTCTGTTGCGACGATATCGGCGGGACGGCCCCGCCCACCGGAGCGCAAGTCTGCTTGGGCGACGGGAACCAGAACCAAATCGACGATGCCTGCGAGATTGCGGCGCAGGCCTGCTGTCTGCCGGACGGAAGCTGCCTCGACACCAATCACACCGACTGCGTGAACCGCGGCGGGGATCCGCAGGGGCCGGGGACCACTTGCGTCGGGCGCGTCTGTACGCCCATCAAGTGGTCGCAGCCTCCCGTGTTTGATGTGACATCGCCCGCTCCCGACTGCTTCTACGGCTGGGACGAGCATTCACACTTCGACTGCCCGGGCTGCCCGATCATGGCCGACGACTGGCCGTGCGACGACGGGCGACCGGTGACCGACATCCACTGGTGGGGTTCGTACATCGGGTGGATCGATCTAGTGCCGCCGCCGCCGGGGATGGGTCCGGAGCTGTTCCACATCGGCATCTGGACCGACGTACCGGCGGGGGTGGATCAGCCATTCAGCCATCCGGGCGTGATGGTCTGGGATTGGATGGTCCCACGCATGGCGCTGAACGAACGCATGGTGGGGTGCGATTTCCACCCCGCGCATGCCGGCCCGGACACCTGCTTCCGGTATGACTTCGTGATCCCCGAACCGGAGTGGTTCATCCAGGAACCGGCGTGCAACATTTACTGGGTGAGCATCGCCGCGTGGTACCCGGTGCAACCGCCGCCGCCGTTCGTATGGGGTTGGAAGTCGCGCCCGCACTTCTTCCAGGACGACGCGGTGCGCATCTTGCAGCCCAACCCGCCCATCCGCGGGATGCCGTTCATGGCGGGCGAACCGCTGCTGGATCCGTTCGGCGTATCGTGGGACCTGGCGTTTGTGGTGACAACCGGCGGCGGACCAAACCCACCGATCGTCCCGCCGCATCCGCATGACCGGCAGAAGAACCGCTATGTGTCGTTTGCGCCGAACAACGGCGCCAACGTCGTGGCGTTCCGCATCGACAAGATGGCGGCGCCGGGAATGAGCCAATGGGTGGGCGCGCCGGATGCCAACGGCATGGCCAAGGTCGAAGCGGCCCCGGTCTTTCGCGTCTGGAGCGAATCGGTGGTGCATGTGGGCGATTGCGAGATCGTGCCCGTGGCCACGTATCACCTGATGGCCACCGCCGACGGGGTGAGTTTTTCGCCGCCGCTGGCGCGGAGCACCATCGCACAGCCGTCGCCCAAGTTCTGGGGCGATACGGTGGGCGTGTATGACGGCGTGGAATGGACGCCGCCGCAGGGCGTGGTGAACACCAACGACTTCCTGGCGGCGATGCAGAAGTTCCAGGGGTTGCCCAGCTCACCGCACCTGTGCTGTGTGGACGTGCAGTCGGTCAGTGCGACCGATCCGTGCCTGAACAAACTGTGCAACATGGCCGACGTGTTCATTATCATCAAGGCGTTCCAGGGCGATCCGTATCCGTTTACCACGGATCCGACGACCTGTCCGCCGTGTCCGTAAGGAGGGGCGGTAACAACCACAGCGGATGAGGTCATGGTGCCGTTGCGCCGGGTGGGACAGCGCCTTTTCGCTCCCTGCCCGGCGCGGCTTTTTTACGCGGAGCGGCATTGGACACCAGAGGGGGGGCGATTTACCGTGGCCGTCGCGCGCCGACGTTCGGGACCGGTCGGTCTTGTTCCGGCACCGCAGGAGGCACCGATGGCCGCCCACGACCCGCCGGCGATTGAACGCGCCGAAGCCGATTACCAAGCCGGTGACTATGGCATGGCACGGCAGCGCCTCGCCTCGCTGCTGGCCTCGCGCGGGTACAGCAACGACCTGCTGATCCGGCTCGGCGAAATCTCCTGGGCCATGCACGATCACGAAGAGGCGGGACGCTACTGGATCGCCTCCACGGCGCAGGGTGACGACGTCGACCGCGCCATCGCCGCGTTCATCGCCTGCCACGGCCCCGATCCTCGTCAACTGGTCGCGCAACTTCCCGCCGCAGCGCGTTTGAAGGACGCCTACGGTTACCCCGAAGCGGCGCGCCGGCGACTGGAAATGCTGGGGCTGCTCGACGACATCCTCACGTGTGCCAAGGCCCGGGCCGCTCGAAGCACGCAACAGACGCATTGGCTCGACAGTAAATGCGTAGCCGCGGTGCTAATCGTAGTCTTCATTATTGGCGTCGGGTGCTTCGTTGCAGGATTTCTCGATCTTGTGAGATGGCTTTTCAACGTCATCTGGTGATGCGGCGGCCGATCGCCCGATTCAAGTCCACTCGTTCTTCGTAATCACCGCGATCTGTTCGACCACGAACGGCACAACCCCGTCTGGCGGAATCTTGTGCTGTTCGCCGCTGCCGCGGAGATTGACCTCTACGTTGCCCTCAGCCAATCCCTTTTTCCCGACCGTGATGCGGATGGGAATGCCGATCAGGTCGGCGTCCTTGAACTTGAAGCCCGGCCGCTGGTCGCGGTCGTCGTAGAGCACCTCCACGCCCGCAGCGCTCAACTCATCGTGCAGCTTCTGGGACAGGCTGGTGACCGCTTCCTCGCGCATGTCCAGCGCGCACAGCACCACCTGAAAGGGGGCGATGGCCATCGGCCAGCGAATGCCGTTGTCGTCGTGCCGCGCCTCGATCGCCGCCGCCATGATCCGCGCCACGCCGATGCCATAGCAACCCATGATCATCGGGTGCGCCTTGCCGTGCTGGTCGAGGTAGTTCGCCTCCATCGCCTCCGAATACTTGGTCCCCAGCTTGAACACGTGTCCAACCTCAATGCACTTGCGAAAGTGCAGCGGCGCGCCGTGCGGCGCGCGGTCGCCCTCCACCGCCACGCGAATGTCGCCCGATTCCTTGATGACAAAGTCGCGGCCCGGGTTGACCCCGGTGACGTGGTAATCGGTCTTGTTGGCGCCGGTAACGGCGTCGTGCATGAGCGTAACGGCCTGGTCGGCGATGACCCGGCAGGCGAGCCCCACCGGCCCGGCGAAGCCCACTTCCGCTCCCGTGACCTGGCGGATGAGCGGCGGCTCGGCGGCTGACAGCCTGGTGACACCCGCCACGCGGCGCAGCTTGCCCTCGTTGACCTCGTGGTCGCCGCGGACCAGCGTCACCAGCGGCGCGCCGTCCGCCTCGTAGATGATCGTCTTGATCATCTGCCGCGGTTCGCAGTCCAGCATCGCGGAAACATCGGCGATCGTCGCCTTGCCCGGCGTGTGCACTTCCTGCAGCGGCGCGCTTCCGCCCTCGCCGCGCTCCTCCAGCGGGTGTACCGCGGCGCGCTCCACATTGGCGGCGTACTTGCCGTCTTCGCTTTGCACCAGGTAGTCCTCGCCCGCCTCCGTGGGCACCATGAACTCGTGCGAGGCATCTCCCCCGATCGGCCCCGAGTCGGCCTCCACCGCGATGTAGGGCAGGCCGCAGCGGCTGAAGATGGCGCAATACGCGTCGTACATCCGCTGATAAGTTTCATCCAGACCGCCCGGACCCTCCTTGCAGGTGTGAAACGAATAGGCGTCCTTCATCAGGAACTCGCGTGTGCGCAGCACGCCGCTCTTGGGCCGCGCCTCGCCGCGGAACTTGTTTTGAATCTGGTAAAGGTTCAGCGGAAGCTGTTTGTAGCTGGTGACGAAGGCGCGCACCGTTTCGGTGATGATCTCCTCGTGCGTCGGCCCCAGCACGGTGCGGCTGCGCCAGTCGTCGCGGCTGACCGGCTGCAAGCGCACCAGCACATCGCCCATCGCCTCCACCCGCCCGGTCTGCTGCCACCACTCCACCGGGCTCATGGCAGGCATGTGCAGCTCGATGGCGCCGGCGGCGTTCATCTCCTCACGGACGATCGCTTCCACCTTGCGCAGCGTGCGGTAGCCCAGCGGCAGGTAGGTGTAGGCCCCCGCGATCACCTGGCGGATGAGCCCGGCGCGCAGCATCAGCCGGTGCGAGGGCACCACCGCATCCGCGGGCGTTTCCTTGGTCGTCGGAATAAAAAATTCGCTCCATTTCATAGCGGGGCATGTAAACGGCAATCGCGCCAAAAGTCAAAAGAGAACGATAGAATGACGAATGGCGAATCGAGAAGGGCGAATGCGGATTTCGGATTGCCGAAAACCGGTTGAAGATAGACTCTACGCCGACGGTGCGGGTGCCGCGGCCATGGCTTCCAGCAGCAGTTCGGCGATATCCAGTTGCGGAAGTTCCTCGCGGCCCTTGTCGGCCAGCCCGTCGGTGAGCATGCGCATGCAGAACGGACAGGCGCTGGCGATGGCCTGCGGCTCGGTGGCCAGCAGTTGCGTGGTGCGCAGGGCGCTGACCCGCTCGCTTCCGTGCTCTTCCTCCTTGAACATCTGCGCCCCGCCCGCGCCGCAACACATGCCGCGGTCGCGCGTCTCCGCCGGCTCCAGCACGGTCAGCCCGATCGAACGCAGCGCTTCCCGCGGGGCATCGTACACCTCGTTGTACCGCCCAAGATAGCACGAGTCGTGGTAGACCACCCTCTTGTCCACGCGGCGCACGGGTTTGAGCCGGCCCTGCGCCAATAGTTCGGCCAGAAACGCGGTGTGATGCACCACCTGGTAGCGCCCGCCGAAATCGGGGTATTCGTTGAGTAGCGTGTTGAAGCAGTGTGGGCAGGTGGTAACGATCTTCTTCTTGTCCGCCCCGCAGCCGTTGAGCACCTCGACATTGGCCTTGGCGAACATCTGGAAGAGGTATTCATTGCCCGCGCGGCGTGCCGGGTCGCCGGTGCACTGTTCCGCGGTGCCCAGGATGGCAAAGTCCACCCCGGCCTGCTGCATAAGCTGCACGGTGGCGCGGGTGACCTTCTTGGCGCGCTCATCGAACGCCGGCGCGCAGCCCACCCAGAAGAGCACCGCCGCCTCGGGATGCTCCTCGATCGTTTTGACGTCGAGCCCCTCGGCCCACTTGGCGCGATCCTCTGCCGGGAAAGCCCACGGATTGGCGCTGGACTCCAATCCGCGAAACGCCGACTGAAGCTGCTGCGGAAACTCGCCCCGCTCCTGCACCAGGTAGCGGCGCATGTCCACGATCTTGTCCACGTAGGTGATGAACACCGGGCACTCCTGCTCGCACGCCCGGCAGGACGTGCACGCCCAGAGCACTTCGGGGTCGATCACGCCGTCCACCAGGTCAACGCGGTGCGCGGGCGCCGCGTCATCCGCCGGAGCTGCCGAATCCGAAACCACGGCCTCCGGCGCGCGCCCTCCTTGACGGTCGCGTCCCGCATCGGTCACCAACACGGTTTCGTGCTGATAGAGAAAATTGCGCAGGTCCAGCGTGAAGTGCTTGGGCGAGAGCTTCTTGCCGGTCTTGGTCGCCGGGCAATGGTCGCTGCACCGCCCGCACTCCGTGCAGGTGTAGAAATCGAGAATCGCCTTCCAACTGAACTGGTCGATACGGCGGATGCCCAGCGTCTCCTCGCGCTCCAGCTTGCCGTCGATGTCCTCGATCGGCGGCAGCCGCCCGGGCGAATGCAGACTCTGCAAATAGACGTTGGGAATGCCCGTGATGACGTGGAAGTGCTTCGAATAAGGCAGCAGATTCAAAAACAGCAGCACCAGCGCGCCATGGGTCCAGAAACCCGCGTGCTTCAGCACTCGCAACGCACCGTCGGGCAGCCCCTGCAAGGCCATAGCCGCCACCGACCCCGCCGGCTCGTACCAGGCGAAGCGGACCGACGCCGCTTGTCCGCCGAGCGGTGACCCCGGCTCCGGCTGGTAGCGCATCTCCTTGGGCTGGAGCGCATCGGGTTCCGTGGACTGTTCGGCCGGTTCGGTCTGGACGGTAGTCGTGCCGTCGGGCCAGTCCACCCGGATTTCGCCGTCCAGCATCGGCCCGGGCGGCGCTTCGTGCCGCGGCGCCAGGGCGACAAACCGCGGCGTGTGCAGCGCCGTGGCCGCGCCGTCGTACAGAATGTCCGCCACCATCATGGTCAGGATGATGCCCAGAATAATAAGCCCTTCGGTGCTCAGCGTCATTCGCGGCAGGCGCTTGACCACGCGGAAATAGAAAAAGACCAGCGTGGCGAAGATAACCAGCAGGGCGAAGATGTCCTTGAGGAACGAATAGATTTTGCCCAGCGTGCCGTCGAGGCCGAAGATCCAGAAATCGAACGACTCGTCAAACCCCCGCCCCCACAGGATCAGCGTGCGCAGCAGCAGCACGCCGAACCCGACGAAAATGACCATGTGCGCCGCCCCGGCCAGCGGATAACGCCGCATGCGCAGTTGCGCGATGGCATAGGTCCACGTGCGTTTCAGCCGCTCGCCGGGGTTATCAAGGCGGCCCTCCGCCGCCCCGACGCAAAGCAGCCGCCACCGCCGCCACGCCGACCAGGCGAAGATGCCCCAGCCGCCGAGAAGCAACAGAGCCATGAAAACGGAACCCATGTTTGGGTGCTCCGAGAAATCCCTCGGCGTTCAAGCCATCAGTCGCTTGAACTCCTGCGTCAACAGCGGCACCAGCGTAAACAGATCCGCCACGCAGCCGTAGGTCGCCACCTTGAAGATCGGCGCATCCTTCTTGGTATTCACCGCCACGATCACCTTGCTGCCGCGCATGCCCGCCAGATGCTGAATGGCCCCGTCAATGCCGCACGCGATGTACAACTTGGGCGTCACCACCTTCCCTGTCAGCCCCACCTGCCGCGTGTGCGGCTGGTAACCCGCGTCGCACGCGGCGCGCGAGGCGCCCACCGCCGCATCCAGCACCCCCGCCAGCTCGTGCAGAATCTTGAAGTTCTCGGCCGACTTCAACGCCCGTCCGCCCGAAACCACGATGTCCGCCTCGGTCACGTCTTTCACGCCCGAGCCGGTGGCCGCGATCTCCAGGATCCGTACCCGCCGGTCGGAATCGGCCGCCGCAAACGCCACCGCCTGAACCGGCGCACTCGCCCCCGCCTGCGGCTCCCGCGCGCTGTACACGTTGGAGCGCACCGTCGCGATTTGCAGCCGACCCGCATCCAGCCGAAAGCGCGCACTCAGCTTGCCCGCATACATGGTCTTCGCCACGTCCAGCGCGCCATCGACCAGCTTCACCTCGGTACAATCCACCGCCAGCGCCGCCCGTTTCCGCGCCGCCAGCCGCGAGGCCAGGTCGCGCCCCATCGCCGTCGTGGGCACCAGCACAATACCCGCCCCCGCCGCCTCGACCGCCGCCGCCAGCGCCGTGGTAAAGGGCAGCACGCGATAAAGTGCCAGCTCCGCGTCATCGACCGTGTGCACACGCTGCGCCCCATAGGCGGCCAGGTCCGCGGCCATCGAGCCGACGTTCTGCCCGATCACGCAGGCGTGCGCTTCGCCCCCGCCCGATTCCGCCAGCTCCCGCGCCAACGCCAGCAGTTGAAACGACGCGGGCAGGATTCTGCCCCCGCGATGCTCCACGTAGACGAGAATGTTCTTCATGATCGCTCCCTCATGGCAAAGGGCGCCATTTCGCCGGAGGCGCCCGCCGTCAGTTCAATTAGTCGGTCCCCGTGCCGGCCGTGCCGCGAACCCGCCGCGACCGTCGGCCGAACCCGGCCGTCAAACAGCCTTGGCCTCTTCCCGCAGCAAACGCACCAGTTCCCGCGCCATCTGGTCCGGCTCGCCGTCGATGAACTTGCAATCAGGCCGGGGCGGCGGCGCCGCCAGCGACTCGAACCGGCTGCCCTGTAACTTGGCATCCACGCCCGGCAGATCCGCCGCGGTCAACACTTTGAGTGGTTTTTTCTTCGCCTTCATCAGGTTGGGCAGGGAAGGGTAGCGCGCCTCCACCAGACCCTTCTCAATCGTCAACAGCAGCGGCAGCTCGCCCTCCACGACCTCCTCCGCGCCCTCGATGCGCCGCCGTGCCTTGAACGTCTTCCCGTCCTCCGCAATCTCCAGGCCCGTCACCGCGCCGACGTGCGGCAGGTCCAGAAACTCCGCCA
>CAZMVD010000074.1:0-19629 GCA_964569425.1 uncultured Phycisphaeraceae bacterium | reverse complement strand
CATTCGCCGACGAATGCGGAATGGTGAATGCGGAATGCGGAATGGGGCGTGATCGCCCTCGCCGGCATTCTCGCGCTACGGCAGCGAATTCAGAATGCAGATTAGCGATTAGCGAATGAGTTTGCGGAAGGCGAGAGGCGTGGGGCGAGAGGCGAGTGAACGCTGAAACGTCGAAACGTCGAAATCGGCAATCGGCATTTGGCAATCCACAATCCGCAATCCACATTCCGAAATCCGAAATCCCCAAGCGACCGTCACCAGCGGCAGCCGCCACGCGGCGGGCGCGGCCCCTGTTGCCGCCAACGGGTCAAAGGCCGATCGCCAGACCCCGATCGTTCGCACACAGCGCTCGTTGTTTGGTCCGGCCAATACGGATAGACTGCGGGGCATCATCGGCGCCGCGGCCGGATGTAGAGGCGTTCACGGCCGGCGCATCGGATGAGCACCACGAACCCCTGGGAGAGGCACAGCCACATGCAGGAACGATTCTCCGATCGAGCGCGGCACGCGATGGCGCTCGCCAACCTGGAAGCGGGCAAGTTGAACCATGAGAACCTGGCGCCGGGGCACTTGATGCTCGGCCTGATATCCGAAGGCAACTGCGTGGCCACCGAGACGCTTCGCGTGCTCGACGTGGATCTTGACCGGGTGCGCGACGCGGTGCGCAGCCAGATGGAAAAAGGCGACAGCACCAGCGTCGTGGGGCGCCGCGCGCAATCCGCGGAACTGAAAGAGGTCATTGCGCTGGCGATTACGGAAGCGCGCAAGTTCGGGCACCGCTACGTGGGCACGGAACATCTCATCCTCGGGCTGCTGGAGCACGAGGACAGTCTTCCGTCGCGCGTGCTCCGGGCACAGGGGTTGGAGCTCAACGCGCTGCGCGAAAAAGTCCTTGCCATACTTCGGTCAAGTGTGGATCCTTCGCACGATCTGACCCACTCGCGTCATGGCGACTTCGAGTGGATCCATCAACAGGAACTGGCCAAGGCCTTTCGTTCGCCCAAGTTCTGGCACACCTTGATCCTTGCGGTGGATTCGGCCAATCGACTGGGCGCCGGATCCATCGAACCGACGCACCTGTTGCTCGCGCTGTTGCGTGACAGCGAGAACGGCGTGGCCGCTCTGCTGGCGGAAAAGGGTGTCACCGTGGACTGGGTAAGGGAGCGCGTGGCGGGCAGTCTTTAGGGGTTGGCACCTCCTGGCGTGGGGACGGCTGTTTCGGCCCCCGGACGCCAGTCTGTGGCCGGCAGAAGTCGGCTCGATGAGTTTGCTGCCGGTCGCGGTTGATTTGCCGCAAGCCGGAAAGGGCGCCTGTCTCGGAAGCGACCGGTAATAGGGCGACGAGACGTGCAGGCACTGGTCGGGCCGTTCGCTCTTGCTTGACTTGGCGTGAATCCATCGATACAAGGATCAGACAGGCAGCGGGTTCTTTCGCGGGCGCGCCCAACGGGGTTAAGGGGGACGCCGCGAACGAACGGACAGGAACGAACGACTCTTTTCGCATCGTGACCACTCCACGTCCAATCTATCGGCGCACGTTGCCCCCGCGGCCGGGTCTGGTTTAGGATTCATGGCCACAGAGAATCAAATTCGAAACGCAGGACTTCGTCCATGACAGACAATGTCGTACCCGGATCCGATTCGGCGCCCGATCGCATCAGCGAGGCTTATGCTCCGCGGGAGGCGGCGCCCACCATGGCGGACATCGACCGCGAAGTCGCCGAGGCCATGGCCGCCATGGACGCACACGACGCTGCCGAACTGAGCGGCGCCGTGAACGTGGTTCCGGTGCCGGCGCATCTGGAACCCGGCGCGGAACTGGTCGGAACGGTGGTCGGCGTTTCGGGGGACGACGTGTTCCTGCAATTTGACGCCAAGACTCAAGGCGTGCTTCCGCGCAACCAGTTCGGCAAGAAGGAAGTTCTGGACCATGGTCGCCGCGTCGACGTGACCTTTGAACGCTTCGACTCCGATTCGGGGTTGCTGGTGGTCAGTCGCAAGGGGGCCATGCAGCGTGCGACGTGGACCAATATTTCAGTCGGCATGGTGGCGCAGGGTCGGGTAACCGGCGTGATCAAAGGCGGCCTGGAAATCGACCTGAAGGGCATTCGCGCGTTCATGCCCGGTTCGCAGGTGGATCCTGCGCCGTTGAAAGATATCTCGGTCCTTCTCAATCAGATCATTCCATGCGAAGTGCTCGAGGTGGACCGGCGGCACAAGAACGTGCTGGTGAGCCGGCGGAAGGTCATCGAGCGCGAGCGCGCGGCAGAGCGCGAGAAACTGCTCGCCGAGCTGGCCCCGGGGCAGATGCGCCGCGGCGTGGTCGGCAGCATCACCGACTTCGGCGCGTTCGTGGATCTGGGCGGCGTGGACGGGCTGGTGCATATTAGCGACCTGAGTTGGACGAATGTGGGGAAGGTCGCCGACGTGCTCTCGGTCGGGCAGGAAATCGAAGTCAAAGTGCTCAAAGTCGATCGCGAGCGCGATCGGATATCGCTCAGCTACAAGGCCACCCAGCCCGACCCCTGGGAGAATGTACAGGAACGCTTCCCCGCGGGTACGGCGCTCAAGGCGCGGATCACGCGGCTGGCCGACTTTGGCGCTTTTGCCGAACTTGAACCGGGTGTGGAGGCGTTAATTCCGTTGAGCGAGATGGGCTGGTCGCGGGTGAACCGCGCGGCGGATGCCGTCCACGTGGGGGACATGGTGGATGCGGTGGTTCTCCGCGTGGAACTCGCCAAGCGCCGCATCGCGCTCAGCATGAAACAGGCTCAGGCCGATCCGTGGCAGGGCGTGCTCGAGTCGTTTGCTCCCCAATCGCTCATCGAAGGAACCGTCACCCGGCTGGCCGACTTTGGTGCCTTCGTGGAAATCGCGCCCGGCGTCGAGGGGATGATCCACATTTCCGAACTGTCCGACAAACGCGTCAAGAGCTGCGGCGAGGTGGTGAAAGTCGGCCAGAAGGTGGAGACCCGAGTGCTGGGCGTGGACAAGGAGCAACGCCGCATATCGTTGTCGATCAAAGCCGTTCACGCCCCCACGGCGGATGCCGCCACCGTCGCCGCCGCCGAGAGTGCCCCCGCGCGGGTGCAGAAGAAACGCAAGAAACCACTTCGTGGCGGGTTGGCCAGTCACTTCGAGTGGTAGGCCGCCGCTGCGCCGGCTTGAACCAGGTCTCTCCTTGCGCCATCGTGACAGAACGGTAGTCCGACGGTAACGTATCCCGCGCGACGCCGGGGCCATCGGGGAACTCTTCCGATCCGCAGCGTCCCCGTCGGAGCGGTGTCCGAGTGGCTGAAGGGACCGCACTGGAAATGCGGTGTACGGGAAACTGTACCGAGGGTTCGAATCCCTCCCGCTCCGTTTTCGCAGGAGAAAGGCCGGCTGTGCCCGCAAAGCCGCCGGCATCGGCGACCGGCGGAGAACTTAGACTATACGGGCTCTACGGCCCGAGCGGCCGTCTCCCCCCCTACCACCCGGTCGGCCAGCGCAGCACCGTGGTCAGGTCAACCGATTCCGGCCCTGTCCGGCGCAATCGTTCGTCAAGGGACTCCCACGGTTCCAGTTGATAACGATGCTCATCCACGAAATGAGCGCACTGCGAGGGACTGCACCGGCAAAGCACCGTGGTGATCGTGCGTGCGGTCGCGTCAAGGTACACGTAGGGCCCCATGGGCATCGGACCGTCATCGAGTATGCGCACCACCACCACCACGCGCGGCGACTCCCTCAAGTCGCGCTCCACCGCGTGCATCCTGCCGGGCAGCGGGGCGCCGAAGCTGGCTTGTGCCGCCTCTTCCAGGGCACGGGCCACGAACAGCCTTCGCACGTCCGCGTTTGAGTCGAACACCTCCCATACCACAGGAAACCCGTCGCGCCCGCGGGTCATGCGCACGCTGACACAATGGTCAACCTTTTTCAGACTTGGCCGGGCGCGCTTCTCTCCGTCCGCATCGGGTTGTAGAGGATCCTTCGCACCTGCCGGCGTCGCTCCATAACACCAGATGTAAGTCGACTGGGTATATTCGATCCCGCGCATGTTGATCGCCCCGCCTTCAACATAAACGATGGGGTCCATGGTATCGACGATGACCTCAGACGAAGCGGAATCGTAAGCGACCCTTCCGAAGCGGGGGGCATACGCAGCCGCTCCGTCTTCAACTTGTTGAACTACGAGGGGAGCCAACGTCAGGGCATCTTCGGCCGAGGGGGATTCATCCGGCTTGAAATAGAACGCCTGGTCAAACTCAGTGAAGGCGAGGCGGCGCCAGGCAGTGTGGGCGCCGACCCTTTCGGCCCGAGTTGCGGATGGCGCAATCCCAGCGGGTGCGACGCGGCAGCCCGCAAACTGGGGCACCCCTGTCAGCCCACCCAAGACCACCAGAACAAAGGTACGACGCGTTCGATTCATCGCGGCGCGCCAACGGAACCCGTCCGGCGTCATGGATCGATGCGGGAGGCAAGTGGCCGATTCGTTTAACGCCGATGGTTCGTGGGGCGACGACCGATCTCGAAGATAGACTGCGTTTTAAGCAACGTCATTTCCTCAGGATACGCATGGAACGCGTGCACGTGAAATTCGTGGTCGCGCGCGTCGAAATCGATGAACGTAAAGGGAGCCAGTCCCTCGTGCGAAAGCTCCTCGTAGATCTCGAACATGCCGCGGTTTCGCGCGTAATGCACATAGTCACGATGCGTTGCGGGAAAAAGTTGCGGCGACATTCGTTCAACCTGAGTTGAAAGAATGTACTTCACATCGTTATCGAACGACTGAGCATGGTCGCGCTCTCCGCGAAAGCGGAACGAGGTTGCCAGGCCAGACTTTGGAAGAAGCTCGGTGTCTTCGGCGATAATCTCGGTCAAAACCTGGTTGCCGAACTGAACCGTGGCCACGTGGGTCAGACCCACGATCCAGACCTCCGCCTGGTATCGTGCCTGTTGAACCCGCTTCACCCGATCAATATGAAAAAGCTCCGGGTGCACTGCCCGCTGATAGAGGCAAAAGTGCAGATCCTCGACCCGTTGCTTAACCTGTCCCTTTTCCACGATATTTCCGATCCCAAAAAACCGGCCACGCGTCCACAGTACCCGATTATAGGTGGTTACTACAGCAATTCCACGATTTTCTTGTGAGAATGCCAGAATTCTCGGATGATCCGCAACACAATCAGATTAGAAAGCGGAATCGAAATAGTTATAGGACTTCGAAACACTCTGTTACGGCGCAGAAACAGCAGTTAAGACCGAATGAGCCATAAATCCATTGGTGCAATCGCAAGATCCGGATACGCCTTCGAAACCAGATGTTTGAGAAATTCTGCACGAAGTGCCTTGTGAACGTGATTGCATCAGTACCGTCCCGGGCTATAATCTGCCAACGATGATTCGCGCAATGATCCTGTTACTCGTTTCCGCTCAGGTCGCCTTTCAGGCGGGAAGCAGATACAGTCTGGCGTTAACTTGCGTTCCGTCCACGGACGAACATTCCATCGGCAGCGCCTTGGATGGAAGCAACCGCCCCGATATCGAGTTTACCACCGACTCGGAACCTGCTCCGGAAGAGCCATCCACGAAAGCGCCCGCCGCACCCGAGGTTTGCGTGGCCCGCCCGCTCGGTCTGGACAAAATGGAACGCACTTCCCGTGGTGCGGGCGCGTTCACCGAAATGGCTCCCCTGGCCATCGCTTCCGCTGCCGATGGGCACCATCGGCCCCCTGTCCTAATGGGGCCAAGGTATGCAGCCGCAAGATCGCTTAACCAATCAACCAGTCTGAAGACCCTCGCCCCCACCCTTCAACCCAACGCACCGGCGGTGCGGTAACTACTCGCCGCTCCTGCGCCTCAGTGCATCGTCCCGAAAGTCGGGTCAGATTGCGCTTCCTGTACTCCCCTGGCACTGTTCAGTACGCTTGAACTCGAGAATTCGCATCGCTGCGTTGCACGGCAACGCCAAGGAGAACAACTCGTGAACGATCCTAATCGTCTGCTGAAATGGCTCATGGTCATCGGCATTGTCGTACTTTCGCTGGTGATTCTCTATCCGCCCAACCAGAAACTCAAAGGGGGCATCGACCTGGTCGGCGGAACAAGTTTGCTGTTTGAGATCGACACCACCGGACTGGAACCGGCGGAGCAGGCCGGTATTTCCACCCGGGTCATGCGCATCCTCAAGGACCGCGTGGACCCGAACGGCCAGTTGAACCTGGAATGGCGCCCGGTCGGCAACGCACGGCTGGAAATCCGCATGCCCCGTCCGCCCAAGGAGGCGATCGCGCGGCGCGAGGCTTACAACCTGGCACTGGATCGCGTGGCTGCGAAGAACGTCTCGCGATTCGAGCTGGAAACAGCCTTGAACACTCCGGAAGAAACGCGCGAGTCGGCGGTGTTGGCCCTGACCAGGGGCGTCGCCGAGCGTGAACCGCTGTTGAAGGAACTCGTCACCGCTTACAACGCCATGCGCGCTGCACAGGTGTCAGGCGATACGACGGCGGCCTCGGCAGCGTCGGCAACCTATGAACAGACCATGACCAAGGTGCTCGCCACTTGCCTGCCGCCTACGCGGCTGGCCGACGTTCTGGCCCTGCCGGCCGGCGACAAACGCAAAGAGGAGCTAGACCGCCTAAGGACGGCATATCCGTCGTACGACGCCGCGGGCACGCCGGCCGAGGGCAAGCTGATTTCCCACGCGCTGCAGGCCTACGACCTCTGGTCCGTGAACAAGGCGGACCTGGAAGACCCTTCGGACCTGAAGCGGCGCATCAAGGGCGCGGGCGTGCTGGAGTTTCGCATTCTGGCGGACCGCAACGCCTCATCACCGGACAGCACCGCGGTTCCCGTCGAGTCGATCAGCAAGTACGTGGATCAACTGCACCAATCGGGCCCGCGCCCCCGCTCGGGCGACCGGTACGAATGGTTTGTGATCGAGGACATTCTGCGATTTGCGCATGTCAAGAACATCGAGGAATTCGAAGCGCAGCGCAATCTCCCCGGGCTGCCGATCATCGAGGAATACGCCGGACGATACTACGTGTTGATCCACCGCGACCCGGAATACAGCATGGTGCGGAGCAGCCAGGCCGGCAAGCGCTGGTCGCTGCGCGGCGCTTTTCCCGATCGCAACCCCATGACCGGCGAAAACGTGGTCACCTTCCACCTCGATCCGCGCGGGGGGCAGTTGTTCGGCGAACTCACGGGCAGCAACGTCAATCGCCAATTGTGCATCATGCTCGACGACATGGCCATGTCGCACGCGACCATCAACGAGCGCATCACGGATCGCTGCCAGATCAGCGGCCGATTTACGCCGGAGCGCGTGCAGGACCTGGTGCGCACCATGGAAGCCGGTTCGCTGCCGGCGCGGCTCAAAGAAACGCCGCTGAGCGAACAGACCATCGGTCCCAGCCTCGGCGAGAGCAACCGCCTGAAGGGCATTCGCGCAGCGGTCTGGGGCGGCGTGGTCGTAGCCATATTCATGTTGTTTTATTACGGGATCGTCGGCGGCGGCGTGGCCAACATCGCTTTGATGCTCAACCTGCTGATTACCCTGGCGCTGATGGCCCTGCTGCAGGCGACCTTCACGCTTCCGGGCATCGCCGGGCTGGTGCTCACGGTGGGCATGGCGGTCGACGCCAACGTGCTGATCTTCGAGCGCATCCGCGAGGAGCGCAATCGCGGCGTGATCTTCAAGAAGGCACTCAACCTGGGCTACGACAAGGCCTTTTCCACCATTTTCGACGCCAACCTGACCACGTTGATCACCTGCGTGATCCTCGGCTTCGTCGGCAGTGAGGAAGTGAAGGGATTCGCCATCACCCTGGGCCTGGGTTTGGCCACCAGCATGTTCACCGCGCTGGTGGTCACGCGGCTGATCTTCAACTCGTTGGTGGCCATAGGTTGGCTGAAGGACCTGCGGATGATGAAGATCATCGGCATCCCCACGGTCGACTGGGTGGGTCTGCGTCGGATTTTCTGGCCCATCTCTTGCGTCGTCGTGGTGCTGGGCCTCACCCTCTTTCTGGGACGCAGCATCGCCCAGACCGAAACGCTTTTTGACATTGAATTCCTTGGTGGCACCAGCGTTCAGGTGGACGTCAAGCCCGGCGTGGTGCTTTCGGATGACGCCATCCGCCAGGCCATCACCGCGGTCACGCCGAGAGAGGGAACCTCAGCGGTTCAGTGGCTCAATCAGGCCGCCGAACACCTGGCTGAAGCGAACGTCAGTATCGGCGAGCGCGTGGGCGAATTCGTGATCACGTCCCAGGTACTAACCGGCGAGCAGATCGGCGTGCTGATGCACGCCACCGTGGAAGACCGCATTGAACGGGACGGCATCCTTCCCTCCGGAAAGAGCGCGACGCTTATTTCGCTGCCGGGTGCGCTCGACCTGGACGGCATGCGACTCGCCAAGACCCAGGCAGCCCAGGCCGCACGCGACGCCGCCGATCGGCTACGTAGCGCACGTGTCCAGAGCGTGGGCGAGTACGACCGGGAAACGGGTGCCGCACCGTCGTACGAAATCGTGACCATTGAGACCAACCGAGCCGTGGTGCAGGAGGCGATCCTCGCGGCCATCGGCGAGCACCTGAGCGTGCAGCAAGCCCTCAGCTTCTCCGCGGTTCGTGATGTTGACGGAACTCGGGAGCAGTATTTCGTGGTCGAGTCAGAAGACCATTACTTGTCGGATGTCGTCGGTGGTGATGCTCAGTTCGATATACGCCGCTTCCGCGGGGGTGCCGTGGTGGAGGTGATCCTGGATGACGTGGAAGAACCGCTCACCGTCCAGGAATTTCAGAAACGCATGCGTGAAGTGGGCTTGCAGCCGGAGTTCGAACAGTATCGCCTGCGAGACACCACCGTGTTCCCCCTCGGAACCGAAATGGCGGGACCCGGCGGCACCGCGGGGTTCCGGCGCTTTGCGGTGTGCGCCGTGGACGAGTCGCTGCACTACGAGGACGATCCGGTTCGCTGGGCGGACGGCGTGGCGCTAGGCACGCTGAAGCAGGTCGAGGCGGCGCTGGGCAGTGAAAAATCACTGAGCAAAGTCGTGCAGTTTGCCCCGCAGATTGCCGGACAGACCCGCAACCGCGCCCTGTTCGCCATCGTGCTTTCCCTAATGGCCATCGGTGCCTACGTCTGGTTGCGGTTCGGCAACAAAGACTTCGGCCTGGCGACCATCGTCACGCTGGTACACGACGTGGCGGTGGCGCTCGGTGCCATGGCCATCAGCCACGTGCTGTACGACACGATCCTGGGCAAGGCGCTTATGCTGGAGGACTTCCGTTTCGACCTGCCCATGGTCGCGGCACTACTCACGCTCATCGGCTACAGCCTCAACGACACCATCGTGGTCTTCGACCGCATCCGTGAGAACCGCGGGCGCACGGCGGCCCTCAGTGCCACGATGATCAACACCAGCATCAACCAGACGCTGTCGCGAACCGTCTTAACCACACTGACCGCCATGGTGGTGGTCGTCACGCTGTACCTGTTCGGCGGATCAGGCGTGCATGGATTCAGCTATGTACTCATTGTGGGCATGCTCTCCGGAACCTACAGCACGCTGGCCGTCGCCGTGCCGCTCGTGTACCGTCCGCGCGTGCTGTACAACACCGTCGCCGTGATCGCCACGCTGCTGCTCATCGGCGTGATTTACGCGGAAGTGCCCAACAACACGGCCCGGCTGGTGCTTTGCGGGCTGGTCGCTCTCGCCGGAATCGCCTGGCTGGTGCGGCGTAACGCCGGACCGCGCACGACGCTGGCGGGCGCTGCGGCGTAATGCCGTCGCACGATCGAGGTCGCCGGCCCTTTTTGGGGTTGTGGAGCAGACCGGCGATCAAAGCGAACGCCGGAAGCGAAAACCAGTGAGCCCGGGGCGGCCGACAAACGACCACCCCGGGCTCCTGCTTGCGCCATCACGGCCACCGCAAGGTGGTGCCGTCGCCTAGAATTGGTTCCACAGCCACTGGTTGGTCACTTCGTGGTGGAACATGATCTCCTCGCGCTTGACCCGCACCCCGAGCTCCTTCGGGCAACGGTCCGCGGCGCGCTGCTTGAGTTCCGCATACTTGGTGTGGCAGTCCTCGCCCAGAATGTCCACCGCTACGCGGCTGACCTTGAACAGGCGAATCGCGTCGTTGATGTTGTCCGGCAGAAAGCGCGTGCGGGCGCGCTTGCCCTCGGCGTCGGCCGCGTCGGGCATCGGCCCCTCCAGGCCGGTGCGCAGCAGCGTGTAGAACAGCAGATAGGGGTTCGCATCGGGCGCCACCGAGCGGAACTCGATACGCGCCGAGCGCTCGTTGGCCAGTGGAATGCGGATCATGGCCGCGCGGTTCACCGCCGACGACTTGATCTGGTTGGGCGCCTCAAAGTGCGGGTCCAGCCGCCGATAGGCGTTCACGCTGGCGTTCGGCACGAGGCAGATATCCGTGGCGTTGTTGAGAATACGATCCACGAAATCCCAGGCGAACTGCGACAGCCGATCCTGTCCGGCGGCGTCAAAGAACAGGTTCTTGCCCCCGCGGCTGATCGACAGGTTGCAGTGCATGCCGTTGCCGTTGACGCCGGTGACCGGCTTGGGCAGAAACGACGCGGTCAGCCCCATGGAGCGCGCCACCTGTCGGCATGTAAGCTTGTAGAGTTGAATCTGGTCGGCGGCGATCATCGCATCTGTAAACCCGAAGTTGAGCTCAAACTGCGACGGCGCCACCTCCGGGTGGTCCTTTTCGTTGGCCAGCCCGAGGGCGCGCTGCGCCTCGGCCGCGCGGTCGATGAACTGCCGCAACGGATCCTGCGGCAGCGAATGGTAATAGCCGCCGGTGGAGATGAACTCGAACTTACCCGCCTCGTGGTACATGCGCTCCGCGTCCACGCCCTTGAACAGGAAGCCCTCTATCTCCGGGGCGACGTGGAGGACCATTTTCTGGTTGTGGAACATCTCTTCGGTCTGCAAGCGCAGCCGCGAACGAAAATCGGCCCGGTAGGGCGCCCCCTGCTGACTGAGCACCTCGCCGAAGACAATGGTTTTTCCCGGTCCGAACACGTCCGCGGGAAGCCAGTAGAACGCCGACCAGTCGATGCCCAGCTTGAGGTCCGATTCGCTGATCTCCGAGAATCCGCGGATTGAGGAACCGTCGAAGGTCAGATGATCTGCATGCTTGAGCAAGTACTTCTTGTCATAGTCAAGCATGTGGAACCGTCCTTCGAGATCGGTGAAACAGACGGTGACCGCCTTGATGCGCTTCTCATCCGCGAGGTACTTGCGACGCTGCTCCTCGACCTTTGCCGGATCGCAGCGCTCCACGCGCTGCTGCTTGACTTCGAGGTTCATATCCTCCAATTGGTCGTACGGGATTTCGAGGAAACTGCGTAACGGATTGGCTTCCATGTTCGTTCATCCTGCTTAATGGTCCGATAAGCGTTCACGCACCAGCTGAACGATAACTATGCCTTTTAATAACATAGATAGAAGACTATTTCAACTAAATTATTCTTGATCTATGCTAAAATTTCTACTTTTTACATTACGCATTGTGCCTAATGAGGTTGCGACCGACTCGGATAGTATTTGACAGGAGCCGCCCAATTGGGTACCGTGACGTCGACTTGGCACGGAATTCGCGCAAGGGCCGGTTCGCGGCCCTTTTTTTCTGTCTTGACACGAACAATTGTCAAGAATGCGAAAGTTCTGACCTGATGGTTATTCGGCTGCCATCGGACTGGCCCCGTGGCAATCGGCAAGGATAGTGCTGTGGCACGCCCGGCAGATCAACATACCTGCGTGTTCGGGCTCGGCTGGGGCGACGAGGGCAAGGGCAAGATCGTCGACCTGCTCTGCCCCGCGTTCGATTACGTTGTTCGCTTCAACGGCGGTGCCAACGCGGGGCACACCGTGTGCGTGGGAAACGAAAAGTTCGCCCTGCACCTTCTGCCCACCGGGGTGCTGCACGACCGGGTGGTCGGCGTCATCGGACCGGGCGTCGTGGTGGACCCCATCAAGCTCATGTCCGAAATCGACGGCCTCGCGGCGCGCGGAATCGACGTGGCGGATAAGCTCAAGATCAGCGATCGCGCGCATCTGGTGCTGGCGTATCATCGCATCGAAGACCAGTTGAGCGAGGGCGCCGCCGGCACGGGGCGGAAGATCGGCACCACGGCGCGGGGTATCGGCCCGTGTTACGCGGACAAAATGCGCCGCGGGTCGGCGGTGCGCTTTGCCGACTTGCTGCACGATGAGAACCTTGTGGCACGCGTTCGCGCCGTGATCGAAGCGCGGCGCAGGCAACTGCTGGCCGCCTATGGCGACGACGGCGGACTCAATGCCGAAGAAATTCTTTCGGACCTCGCGACCGCGCGAACACGGCTGGGCTCCTGCATCGCCGACACGGTCGGTCTGCTCCACGAGGCGATGGCCAACGAGAAGCGCGTACTCTTCGAGGGCGCCAACGGGCTGCTGCTCGACGTGGACCACGGAACCTACCCCTTTGTGACTTCCAGCAGCACGGGCCCGCACGGCATCGGCCCCGGGGCGGGGGTGCCGCCCTCCCGCGTCACGCGGCTGGTCGGTGCGATCAAGGCGTACGCCACCCGGGTGGGCGCCGGGCCGTTTGTCAGCGAATTGAACGACGCCACCGGCGAACGCATCCGCGTGCAGGGTCACGAATTCGGCACCACCACCGGGCGCCCGCGGCGCTGCGGCTGGTTCGACGCAGTAGCCTGCCGCTACAGCGTGCGGGTCAGCGGTGCCACGGACCTGGCACTCATGCACCTGGATACGCTGAGCGGCTTCGATCAGGTGGGCGTGTGCATCGCCTATCGCGCCGCCGGACAGACCATGACCACGTTGCCCGCCGATGCCGCCCTGCTCGAGCGCGCCGCGCCGGTGATCGAAATGCTCCCCGGCTGGTCGGAGAACCTGCGCGGGGTGCGCCGCTTCGAGGATTTGCCTGCGGCCACCCGCGGTTACATCGCACGCATCGAATCGCTGGTGGAGGCCCCGGTCACCCTCGCAGGCATCGGGCCCGACCGATCGCAGACCCTGGTGTGCGGCAGCATGACGGCCCTTGTTTGATGGTCGCACACGACCGAGGGCCAAGGCGCCCGAGCCCACCGGCACGCCGGCATGGGCGGTGAGGTCCCGGCAGATGAACTACGCATCAATCTCCGGAGCAGGCACGCCGATTCTCCCCGCTCACCGTGTCAAGCTCCGTGATACAAGAGTCGGGAAATACCACGGGCAGCGCAGATTCGCAGCAGCCCGTGGCAATTCTCCGGCTTGCTCGGGACTCCACTAAGCTCGTTCGCAGTTCTCGAATCGCTATTCGACATGCGCTAGAGATCGTTTCCCGCCCCGCGTCAAGCGCTCACCCCTCATGTTCTTCCTTCCGGATCTGCGCGCGGTACCGCCCGGGAATTCCGCCCCGCCCCCAAGAACCAACCCGGAACTGGAAGTGCCAATCAGTTGGCACTAATAATGAAGGGTGGACAAAACGAACCCATTGTTGTGCGGCTGCACCATGGAAAAAAACGCCCCGCAACCGGTCAAAAACCCACTTTGTGCGTCGCCGCCGCCCCCCGGCCGATGTGCGCACCGACCGCAAAACGAGCCCGTTTGAGCGCGCAACCTGCCCGGACACGATGAAGAACCACGTGGTTTCAGTTTCCGACTATTCGACTTTCTGACTTTTCAACGTTTCGTCTGCCTCGCGCGTCCCGGCAGGTTCCGCCGGAACCGGCGCGACCGTACCGCTCGCCCCGACCCCCCGCCGGTCAGGGCTTGGCGGTCTTGCGCTCCTTGGCGGCGTCGGCCACGTCGGCCGTGGCCACCGTGGGAATCGCATCACCCAGAAGCTGCACGCGCGCCAGCAGCAGCGCCGCCTCCAACTGAGGATCGCGCTTAGGCCGGTTGTTCTCGTCGGGCTGCTTGAGCGGCGGCAACTTGGGCTCCTCCGGCGTTTCGCCCTCGGCCACGGCGCCCTCCGCGGGCTGCTTGTCGTCCGGTTCGTCCTTCACCTCGCCGGATTCGTCCTCGGCGGCGTCCTTCGCGGCCTTCTCGTCATCCATGCCGAGGTCGTCATCCTCTTCCTTGGCCACTTCGACCTTGGCGGGACCGAGCAGGTCGGCCTCGCGCCGCATGCGATAGAGGTTGATTTTCTCCTTGCGCACCAAACGAACGTCGATGTCGGGCTCGACCCCCCAGGTGTCGGAAGTGGTTTCGCGGTGGAGCGATTTCCCGCTGGGCAGGTAGTAGCGGGCGGTGGTGATCTTCAGCTTGGCGCTGGAGCGGCTGAGCTGGATCAGGTTTTGCACGCTGAATTTGCCGAAGGTGCGCGCGCCCAGCACGATGCCATGGCGGGTGTCCTGAATGGCGCCGGCCACGATCTCCGAGGCGCTGGCGCTGTTTTCGTCGACCAGCACAATCACCGGCAGCGACGCCCACGGCCCGTTGCCCATGGCGTCGAGCCGCTGATTCTCCGCCGGATCACGCCCGCGGGTGGAGACGACGTTTTCCCCGCGTTTGAGAAAGAGCGACGACATGCGCCACGCCGATTCCAGCAGCCCGCCCGGGTTGCTGCGCAGGTCGAGCACCAGCGTCTTGAGACCCTTGGCATCCAGCTCACTGAGGATATTGGCGACGTCCTCGACGGTGTTCTTCATGAAATTGGTGACCCGGATGTAGCCGATGCCGCGTTCCTGGTCGAGCCAGTGGTTCCAGCGTTCCTCGTTGAGCGGATCGCGATTCAACCCCTTGACCGACTGGATCTTGACGAGAGCTCTTTTCAATGGGAACGAGAGCGTCTTGCCGGCGCGGACGACGGTCAAGGTGACGGTGGTGTTGCGGGGGCCGGTGATGGTGTCCACCACCTTGTTGAGAGAAAAGCCCTTGAGGCTCTGTCCGTCCACCTCGGTGATGATATCGCCGGCCTGGATGCCGGCGCGATAAGCGGGCGTATCCTCCAAAGGCGACACGACCTCGATTTCGTCGGTGGTGCGGTTCTTCACGATGGAAATACCCACACCGACAAAATCGCCGCGGGTGTGCTTGTCGAACTCATCGGTTTCCTGCGGCCAGATGACGGTGGTGAAATCATCGAGCTGATCGAGCGCGCCGCGCATGAGTTCATTGACGACGAGTTCGTCGGGCAGGCGGACGGTCTGCTTGTTGATGACCTTGACAACGCGACCCAGGGTCTCGGTGGCGTCCTTCCGCGTGAGGCGGGGCGCGGCGCGGACCTGGCGGAGGTTTTCGGCAATACGGTTGACGAAGTCGGTCCGGTCGTCGGCGTTGCGCAGCCCGCCAAACTGCTCCTGGGCAGTCTTGGACTCGGCCAGGAGGAGCATCTGTTCGAGCGCCGCCTCGGTCATGGCCTTGAAGTCGGCAGGCTCGACGTAATAGAGATCGACGCATTCGAGGGCATATTCGGCATCCGCCCAGCGCACCTTTTCCAGCCGCTCGCGCCAGTGCTGGTCGTCTTTGAACATGTTATCAAGCCGCAGGTGGGTGAGGACTTCGCGTTCCAGTTTCAGGTAGCGCGGCTCACGATCGTATAGCGCCCCGAGGTCGGCGTAGATGTGCCAGGCCTTGCGCCAGTCCTGGGACTTTCGGTACTCGTCGGCCTTGGCCAGAGAATCGTGAACGAGGGCCAGGAGCCATTCGGACTTGAGAAAGGCCTCGCGGTCCTGCGCCACGTCGGAGGCCATGATCGCCCAGTCGAGGGCGAGGGCGTATTCCTTGCGCTCGATGCGCTCCTTGGAGTAACCGACGTACTTCTCGAAATCGGCAAGGTCGAGCGCACGGCGTTCGGCTTGTTTGGTCAGGTAGTCGTCGAGCCAGGAGCGCACCGTCGTGGTGAACTGGCTGCTGTCGGCAATCTGCTTGAGTTCATCGGCGGCCTTTTCGAATTGCCCTCTGGTGACCAACTCCACGCTGCGGCGCCAATGTTGATCGGGTGTCGCGCTGGAACCCAGGCGGGTGTCGGTGGCATGCACCCATCCCGGCAACGCCAGGAAAAGCGCTGCGGTCAAAACCCAATGCGACAACTTTCTTCCCGTCGGCAGCATCACTCGTGGCATGATCACTCCTTAGTTCCTGTGACCGTGGTCCGTCCGCTATCGACGGTCCGAGGGACATTCAAGGTGGGGCACGCTGCGCACGCGGCGCCGGTCGGAGCCTGCCCGTCGGGTCTCGACAAGTGTGTGCTCCGTCCGCCCCACTGCCCCCCGGCCGCTTCCGGACAACCTAAGTATAGGATTGGGCGAATTATGGGTCTACCGCTAAGTTTGCGCGGTCGGCCTTGCGGACCACTCCTTACAATTGGCACCGGTGGCGTTTTGCCCCATCCAGGAAGCCCATGTACATCGCGGGCTCCACCATGCCGGTCCGCATTCCACCTCGGAAATCGCCGCCCTCCGGCTTGACTGGATTCGGCCATTCTTTCGGTGTTTTCAATAATCCGCCCGGGCAAACATCCGTCGGCGGTTCAACTTCTGCGCGGCTGGACAACGTTTGATCCGCCCGCGCGACCACAGTAACGTACCCCCTCGAAGGCGGCGAGGTTGCCCTGGCACGGCTGATCGCGGCTCCGTTCGCCCTGCCACGCGCGGGTAACAAGGCGTCGGCGGCGTTGCCCGGTGAGTCCGTCCTATGCACGAACAGTCCTGGATTCACATCGTCGGCGCGCGGCAACACAACCTCAAGAACATCCACGTGGACATTCCGCGCGGCAAGCTCACGGTGATCACCGGTCCTTCTGGTTCGGGCAAGAGCTCGCTGGCTTTCGATACCCTTTACGCCGAGGGGCAGCGCCGATTCGTAGAATCACTGTCCACGTACGCGCGGCAATTCCTGGAACAGTGCCGCAAGCCGGACGTAGACCGCATCGAGGGCCTGAGCCCTACGCTGGCGATTGAACAGCGCGGGGCGGCGGCCGGGCCGCGCTCCACCGTGGCGACCTCTACTGAGCTTTACGACTATCTCCGGGTGCTGTTCGCACGAGTGGGCGAACCACGCTGCTGGATCTGCCATCGGATGATCGAAAAACAGCCGCCGTCTCAGGTGGTTGATGCCATGCTCCGGCGACCGGAGGGAACGCGACTGATGGTCCTCGCTCCGCTGATCCGCGCGCAACGCGGCACGCACAAGGTGGTGCTGGAGCGTCTGGTGAGGGATGGCTTCGTGCGGGCACGGGTGGACGGCGAGGTGGTGCTGATCGAACAACTTGCCGCACTGGCCGCGAACCGCAAACACTCGATCGATGCGGTTGTCGATCGACTGACGGTCAAGGCGACCATGGCCGCGCGGGCGGCCGAAAGCGTGGAGCTGGCGGCCTCGCTGGGAGGCGGACGAGTGATCGTGGCCGCCGAGTCGGCCGACGGACGTTGGGTGGACGAGAATTACAGCGCGGCGCTGGCTTGCTCGGACCATCCGGACGTGCGGATCGACGAGCTGACGCTGCAACTGTTCAGCTTCAACTCGCCCATGGGTGCCTGTCCGTCGTGCAACGGCCTGGGGATCACGCTGGAGTTTGATCCGGATCTGGTGGTTCCGGATGCGAACCGCAGCCTCGCGGAAGGCGCCATCGCCGCATGGCGCCATCAGGGGCGACGGTTGAATACGATGTTTAAGGGGTTGATTCGCGCCTTCTGCGAACGCTTCGGCGTGTTGCCGGACATTCCCTTTCGCAACATTCCGCAGGAGCCGCTGGCGATTCTACTGAACGGTACGTCGCCCGGGCAGGCGGAACGGTTCGGGGCCACATTCGAGGGGGTGATTCCCCACCTCAAGCGACTGTGGACCAGCAGCGGGTCTGAGTCATTGAAGTCGCGACTTCACGCCTTTCTGGCTGAGACTCCTTGTGCCGCGTGCCGTGGCAGCCGGTTGCGTCCGGAGGCCTTGTGCGTGCGCATCGAGGGTCGAAGCATTGCCGATGTCACGCGGATGACCATCGTTGAGGCGCGTGCGTGGTGCGAAAGTCTTTCGTTTACCGGTGAGCGCGCGGTCATTGCCGAGCCGCTGCTGGCCGACCTGAGGCGGCGATTGGGGTTCCTGTGCGACGTGGGTGTCGAGTACTTGGCACTAGGGCGCGGGGGAGGGTCGCTGTCCGGCGGAGAATGGCAGCGCATGCGCCTGGCGGCACAGATGGGGGGCGGGCTCGCGGGAGTGTGCTACGTGCTGGACGAGCCCACCGTCGGACTGCATCCGCGCGACAGCCGGCGCCTTGCGGAGATTCTGCGCCGGCTGGCGGCACTGGAGAACACCGTGGTGGTGGTCGAACACGATGAAGAAGTCATCGCCGCGGCAGACTACATGGTGGACATCGGGCCCGGTGCGGGTGCGCGCGGCGGACAGTTGGTGGCGCAGGGCGCGCCATCGGAGGTGCTGGCGTGCCCGACGTCGCTGACGGCCGCGTTCCTGTCGGGCAAGCAGACCCTGCCGGTTCCCGAAAACCGCCGCCCGCCCGACTGGACTGAGTCCCTGGAATTGCACGGCGTTACCGCGCACAACTTGGCCGGCATGACGGTGCGCATTCCGCTGGGACGGTTCGTATGTGTGACGGGGGTTTCCGGCAGCGGCAAGAGCACCCTGGTGAGTCATGTGCTGCTCCGCGCGCTCCGGCGGCACCTGCGGCAGAGCGGGCCGCGACCGGGAGCACATCGTGAGCTGCGCGGCGCCGAGCAGATCGACGACGTCGTGGAAGTCGATCAATCTCCCGTGGGACGCACGTTGCGGGGCAACCCGGCCACCTACGTCGGCGTATTCGGACCCATCCGGGAGTTGTTTGCGCGAACCCGGGAAGCCAAGATCCGCGGATACGGCCCGGCGCGCTTCAGCTTCAACATCAAGGGGGGGCGTTGCGAGCACTGTGAAGGGCAGGGGGTGCGGCGCATCACGATGCATTTCCTTCCCGATGTCTACGTGACCTGTGATCGGTGTGCGGGGCGGCGATTCAACCGGGAGACGCTCGACGTCCGTTACCGAGGGCGAACGATCGCCGATGTGCTCGATATGCGTGTGGATGAGGCCGCGGCTTTCTTTGAGAATTTCGCGCACATCAGCCGGCGTCTCCAGGTGCTCAAGGACGTGGGGCTGGGATACCTGGGGCTGGGTCAGCCCACCGGTACGCTTTCGGGCGGCGAGGCGCAGCGGTTGAAACTGGCGTCGGAGTTGCACCGTGCCGCGGACCGGCGCGTGCTGTACATACTGGACGAACCAACGACGGGCTTGCATTTCGCGGACATACGATACCTTCTGGCGGTTCTTCAGCGGCTGGTGGAGCGCGGCGGCTCGCTGGTGTGCATCGAGCACCATCTCGATGTCATCAAAATGGCCGACTGGATCATCGATCTGGGACCGGAAGGCGGCGAGGACGGCGGAAGAATCGTCGCCGAAGGCCCACCGGAACAAATCGCCCAAGTTGCGGCAAGCCATACCGGACGATTCCTGAAAGAGAAGCTGTCGACGGGCGCGCGGCATGGTACGGCCAGCGCGGGAACCGAAATGGCACGATGACATTGCCTGAGGGTTCTTGCGCCCTGTCGACGTCCACGCGGTCGCGCCGATCATTTTGAAAGCCGGTCCGCGCAGGTTACCGCATCAACCGGACGGATCGGTGTGTGTCCGCGGTGGCAGTGCAG
>CAZMVD010000073.1:7309-19827 GCA_964569425.1 uncultured Phycisphaeraceae bacterium | reverse complement strand
GGCCAGCGCGATGACGGCGCCCCCGGCAATCAGGGTAGGTCGCGAAACCTGAGACAAGCTCATGAGAATTCTCCTATGTCTGAATGACTAGATGCAGCAAACGAACGATACCCATATCTGGAGGGCGTGTCGAAAGCCGGTGCGGACGAACGATCCGGATCGGCACACCGCGAGCCAGCGCCCGAGCCGGCCGTCAACGTTACTGAACGCGCCGACCTGCACTTCCGCGTGAGATTCGGCCAACCGCAGAGCATATAGCACAGGAACAGTCGATCTGCAACGAATGCCGCGCTCGGAACTGCGCTTGCCCATTTGCAACCGGCGCCGCGGGCAAGGTCGCGACCGAGGCCCCGGAGCATCTGCTCCACCGCATGAGCATTCCCCGCGGAGTCGATCTGGCCAAGGTCATCGACGCAGCAGAAGTAATCGCCACCGCGCTCGATCGGCCGCTGACCAGCAAACAGTGGATGCGTGCCAAGCGCGCGGCAGCCAAGCCGACTTCGAGTCGACCGAATTGAAGGTGTTTCTCTCGGGGGTTGAATTCCCGCCGATCCTGCCGGCTTCTCTTGCTCCTTCGACAAGCGGGGATGACTACCTTCCATGAATGGGCGAGGGGATACTACCCCGACCGTACCCACTCCACTTCCGCGGCGTTCGCCAGCCGCAGCCGCCCTGAGAGTATGGCCGCGTGGTGCTGGATGTGGCGGAGGTTTTGCAGTTGGTGGTCCAGCTTCGGCATCGACTTGTGCCAGGAGAATCCGCTGGATGTAGCGTCGAGGTCCAGCCCGTCCACCGCGTCGTCGATCATGCCGTCGCACCTTTGCCAGTAATCGAGCAACTGCGCCCGGGTGTAGGGATCTTCGATCGGCGCGGCCCGATCCGTCGGCCAGGGCAGGTCATGGTAGTCGTCGCGGTGGTGTTCCCACGGGCGAAACTCGGCTTCGGTCTGTTGCAGGTACAGGTGCGTGAAATACAGCGTGTGATACGCCACCCGCCAGAACGGAACGGGATACCCCCCGCCGTTCCACAGGTCGTCCGGACAATGATCCATCGCCTGGCGCAGCATGGCCATGGCCGCATGGTATTGACTCTTCAACGCGGCTCGAATGTTCATGGAGCTTTCCTTCGCTTCCTTCTCGCCCTGAGAGTCCGAAAGGTCGTTTGCGCGATGGGGTCATTGCAGCAGGTGGCTGCTGCAAATGCAAGTCGAACTCGTTGCCAAAGTTCGTAACGCTCGTGGCCTCTCTGCATTTCGCGTTCGCCCCCGCCTTCTCGCAGGTTTCGGCCATGCGGTCGACAAGTGACAATCGCCCATCGACAATCCCCGCATTGCGATGCGGAGCCGGAGTCTAGTGGCCGACGACCGATCCATCCCGCCTGCCGTTCCGTCCGCCCCATGGCGGCGTTTCCTGGGCATTAACTCATCCACGCTGGCGCTGCTCGGGACGATTCTGCTGGTCACCGCCAGTACGGAATTGTGGTCGCCGCTGATTCCCGAGTACCTCAAGGCCCTCCGCACACGCGCCGGCGCGGGCGAGGTGTGGATTCTGCTGCTCATTGGGCTCTACGGATTCTACCGCGACGCGCTGGAGGCGATCCACTATTTCATCGGCGGAGCGATCGCGGGGTGCTTCAACACCCGCCGCTCGCTGCTGCTGTTCAACTTCGTGCCGCTGGTGGGGCTGGCGATTCTGGCCCTGTGGCAGTCGTGGATCGCGGTGTTTCTGGCCATTCCCTTCATCTTCGCATGGGATGCCATCGCCGGGCCGGCGACCATTACCGTGGTGGGTGATTCGCTCCCGCCCGACCGCCGCACCATGGCCTTTTCGCTCCAGGCCATCTTCCGCCGCGTGTCGCGCATCGCCGCCTATGTGGTCGCCGCGCCGTTCGTCTGGTACTTCGGGCGCGAGGGTGGCGTTCGCCTCACCGCGCTGATCGCCTGCGCCCTGGTGCTCGCGGCCGCAGCCCTGCAATGGCGCTACATGCGCACCGCCAGCCGCGACAGTGCCACGGCCATCCACCGGCCGCGGGCGCTGCTGGGCCGTTTCAGTCCCGAGCTGCGCCGCCTGCTGGCCGCCGATATCTTCGCCCGCTGGGCGGAGGGGCTCGCGGGCCCGTTCATCATCATCTTCTGCGTGCCACTACTTGCCGACGAGCCGAACAAGGGGGCGGCGTTCTACCAGTCGGTACTGCTTTCCATTCAGGCGGTGACCAACGTGGTGCTGTACGTGGTGATCGGCCCATTGGCCAGTCGCGCGGGGCTGGCGAAAAAGCCCTACATCGGGCTGACCTTTTTGTTTTTCGCGTTGTTTCCGCTGAGCCTGGTGCTGCTGGGGCCGACGCTGGGGTTTGTGGGGCTGGCGCTGGCGTTCGTGGTGGGCGGGCTGCGCGAGATCGGCGAGCCGGCACGCAAAGCCATGGTGGCCGACCTGGTGCCGCCGGAGGTTCGCACGCAGGCCATTGGGCTCTACTGGAGCGTGCGCAGTGTCGCGGTGATGTGGGCCTCTCCGGTGGGCGCGGGGTTGTGGATCCTGGGCGATTGGCTGCGCCCCGGCCTCGGCCCGACGGTGGCATTCACCGCGGCCGGGGTCATCGGGCTGATCGGGGCGGCCCTCTTCTTTGCACGGTTTGGGCGCAACACCGATTCGCTTGCTGGTTCCATGAACCGAGAAAGACGTTGACGTTTCATCTGTCCAACAACGGCCCAGTTGCTCGGCTCGTCCGTACGCTGCAATCTCGTCGAACAGACCCCGCAGGGCTCCTCGTTCGTACGCCGCAGTTACGCCGACGTGACCCCGCAGGGGTCTTCGACAATAGCCGGGGGTTAAGCGCAGCCCAACCCCCGGTTACCTTCCCGCCACGCAATCGACCCTGAAAGGGTCGTCGTGCCTATGCAAACAAGAATCGCGGATCGAACGCCACGCCATGTCTTCGCGCGATGGCCGTGAGTTCTTCTTCGAAACCCTGCTTCGCGTGCCGCTCCTGCTGGACGACGACCCTTTCAGGGTCGCCAGTTTCGGTGGTCGACAACCGGGGGTGTGGTCCCGCCCACGGGACCACACCCCCGGCTGACTTCGCAGATCCCTTCGGGGTACAGACAACCTCGAACCCTCGCGCCGCCGAACCACACTCACCATTCCAATCGTCGTCGGTTATCGGCGCACGGCAAGGCGCCAATACTCCAACCGCGCCACCATAAACAGGACGCCCCCTTGCGCTTCGAATTGGCATGGCGTGGCTGTCTCCGGCTCATGTTGTGTCTTCGAAATGCGCCCGTCCTCGCAGCCTTGAAATCCGCGCTATGCGGGGTTTTCTACGAAAGAACAAGCCCATAGACTTTGCACGCACCTTAGTCGTGCCGCTCATTTGCGGCGCGGTCGAGTCGCGAGGACTGATTCATTGAGCCATCGACCGGTTACGCCGCTTCCTGCTCTCATCGTCACCACGCTCGCCGTTCAAGCGGTGACGGGGGTGTTGCTGATGACCGTCTATGCGCCGGCGGTGGGCGCGGCGTGGGCGAGTGTGTGGCACATTCAGACTCAGGCACCCGCGGGGTGGTTTGTGCGCGGGCTGCACCGCGCCGCGACCGATGCGCTCATCGTGCTGCTGGTGCTCTACCTGGCGAACTTGCTCTGGCGCAGAAAGTACGGCGGGCCGATGTGGCGGCAATGGTGGGCGGGGTTGGCGCTGCTCGCGCTGGCGCTGGGCGCGGCGCTGACCGGTTATGTGCTGCCGTGGGACCAGTGGGGTTTTTGGGGCACTACGGTGCGCACCAACATCCTCGGGCGTACGCCGTTTGTCGGCGAGCCGCTGCGCCGTGCGCTGCTCGGCGGTGACACGCTCGGGCAGTTGAGCCTCACCCGATTCTATACGCTGCACGTGGTGGTCCTGCCGCTGCTGCTATGGCTCTGCCTTTGGTGGCGCGGGGTCGCGCGCGACCGCTGCCTGGGAGCCGAACCCGAGTCAGCGCTGCCGGGCAAACGGCAGGGCACATCGGCCGGGGGGATCGGCCAATCCCTCGCGTCTTGTTCAGTATGGATACTGACGCTGGCGGCATGGACCGGGTGGGTGCAGTGGTGGTCAAACGGCGTTTCGTTGGACGCGCCGTCCGACCCGATGGCCTATGATTATCCTGCGCGCCCGGAGTGGTGGGCGCGGTGGCTGTTTCAGTTGCTCAAATACTGCGAAGGGCCCTTTCTGGAAGTGGTGGGTTCGGTGGTGGTGCCGGGGCTGGTCGCGGCCGCGCTGGTTCTGCTGCCACTGGCGCCGCGGGTGTTGGGCCGGCGGCGGGCCCATCGGTTGGCGCTGATCGGTTGCGGCGTGCTCGGCGCGGGCGTTGTGATTCTGAGTGCCGCATCGTGGCATGCGGATCGGCCTCCTTCCGAGGCGGCGGTAGCGGCCGTTCGTGCGCAGCACCGCGCGGGGGCGGCGCTGGACGCTTCGCAACAGGCCGTGCTGCGCGCCGCCGAGTTTGCCGCCGCGCGGCGCTACGCGAAGTATGCGGCGCGCCGTGCCGTCGAACTGGCCGATGCGCGGGGCGTGCCACCGGAAGGCCCGCTTTCGTTGCTGCACGGTGATCCTCAGATTCAGGGGCCGCGGTTGTTTGCGGCCCATTGCGCCGCCTGCCACCGCTACGCCGGGCACGACGGGCGCGGTTGGGAACCGCTGGACGCCGCCACCGCTTCGGACCTCGCGGGTTTCGCTACGGCCGAGTGGATCCGCGCGTTGCTGCGCAACCCGATGGACGATCGTTTCTTCGGGCGGATGCGAAAAGAGGACGGTGAGCCGGCGCATACCCGCATGGAGCGCTGGACGCGCGAGCAGCGTGAAAGCGCCGCGGACGATGTTGCGCGCCAACAGCTCGAGACAGACTTTGACGCGGTGGCGCTGTATCTCGAGGATGAATCGCTCCACCCTGGAAGGCTGGCGGATACGCCGGAAGTTGAGGGCGAAGCGGCCGACCAGCGTGAAGCGAATGATGCCAGGAAAGTGGCACCGATCGATCCGCGACTTCTGCACGGCCGGCGCGTGTTTGCGACGGTGTGCAACGAGTGCCACGGCTACCAGGGCGCGCGAACCGGCACCTTTCGCGCGCCGGATTTCTTTGGCTACGGCTCAGTCGAATGGCTGGAGCGGATGATCGCCGATCCCGGCGACGAATCCTGCTACCGGCGTCAGGGCCGCGAACCGGCCCAGATGCCGGCATTTCAAGATCGGCTCACTGACTCGGAGCGGCGCGTGATCGCACGATGGTTGCACCAGTCTCGGGAAGTGGTCGCCGAGCGGTTCGGTGCGGAGGAATGACGAGTAAAATGGAATATTCGTTAAGTTGAAAACATAAAGCAGAAGGATAATCAAGAATTTTCCGATTCAAAACTATTCACATCTGCGATATAATACGGTAGAGGGAATATTGGCGACCGGGCGTGCGTTGGCGCGGCCTTGAGAACAGATGGCCCTGGAGAGGTTTCCGAGTGCCTGACTCGCAACAAACTCTTGACCGCATGGCCGCGGAGATCTTCGAGTTGTATCAACTGCTGGCCGCGGCACGGTCCCGTCGAGCCGCCAATCCGGAAGACCTTTCGGAGGCGGAATTCGTGGCCCTGGACGTGATAGCCCGTGAGGGTTCCATGACAGTGGGCGAAATCCAACGACGGATTGGCGTGGTTCCTGCGCAAATGTCCCGTATCGTCCGCTCGTTGGAGGAGAACGGTGGAAAAGGCTACATTACATGTTGTATCAACCCCAGTGACCGTCGCTGCATCGACCTATCCATGACGCCCGCCGGGCGGAAGGCTCACGATGCCTATCGAAACGCCCGCACAAAGACCATGTACGAGGCATTATCGGTCCTCGACCCAAGCGATCGCTTGGACTTCATGCGCATGTTGTCTCAAATCCGGACGGCCTTCGAGAAGAAGCTCGTCCCCGCTCAGTAAAATTATTTATCGCTTGCTAACTATTCGTGATGGACGACTGTCTGGTTGTTTGTAATAATCCCCTCGACTCGGGATTCGCCGACGACGGCTAACGGGTTTCACGCCGGCGTGTCTTGGTCGAGGGAACGAAAGTTCGATCGGCCATGGCCGAGAAAAGGGAGGATTGTCATGAACGCGAAGATCTGGAACCGAACGGCGGTGGTGGGAGTGGTCGGTGTTGGGGCGGCACTCGCGTCGGGTAGTCGTGCGCAGGCAGAGCCGCCGGTCTTCTACGCTCGTGCGTACCAGCAGCAACCCGCGTACATCGACTACGGTACGCCATACGTAACGCGCTCGATGACCGTGACTTACGCCCAGCCGAGCTACGTGCAACCTGCGTACCAGGAAACGGTTGTTGTGCAGCCTCCGGTGACGGTGGTCCGTCCGATCTACGCACGGCCATATTGCGCGCCGCGTCCGGTGTACAATGGGCCGGTGGCCCGGCCGTACTATCGTCCGCATTATGTGGCTCGGCCGTACTATCGCGCCCATGCGACTCCGTACTATCGTCCCTACGCGGCTCCGTATTATCGCGGCCACGGGCACAGCAGTTGGGGTGTGGGCGTAGCGGGTGGACATCATGGCGGAGGGTTTTCCTTCTACTACAACCGCTAACAAGGGCGTCTGTTGACGACCGTGCCGCCGGCGTGGTTTTCGAATCGCGCCGGCGGCGTTCTTTTTCATTCGACGTGGCCAGTCTTGTCCAATTCGCGTACCTGTTTCATCTGAACCGTTCACACGCTCGTCCGCGGATCACCCATTGCGCATCGCTTCATGTTTCTTGGTTTTCCGGCGATCGGCATTGCAGCAGCCTTGCGCTGATTTGACCCGCGCGAAAGGGGTTGGGCACCCAATCGCAGGTTCTCGCCGAATTGCGCTGATACGGTCGCTGGAACACCAACCCCGGGTTCTGTTACACTGATCCGAATGTCGTCACCTGCCCAAACGCTTGTGGCCCTCATGCCCGGACCGCAGCAGGCGGTAGTGCTGCGCGAGGTGCCTGTGCCGGAGCTGGAGCCGGACTCCGCGCTACTCAAAGTGGAACTCAGTGAGGTGTGCGGCACCGACGTGCATTTGCGCGAGGGGCGACTCGCCGGGGTGCCCTACCCGATCATCCCCGGCCACGTGTCCGTCGGCGCCATCGAGAAGCTGCGCGGTACCATGCGCGACATCGAGGGACGCCCGCTGGCCGAAGGCGATCGCGTGACCTTTCTCGACGTGCACCGCACCTGTCACCAGTGCTGGTACTGCCTGGTGGCCAAGGCGTCGACGCGCTGCCCGCAGCGCAAGGTGTACGGCATTACCTATGGGCTTGCCGACGGACTCACCGGCGGCTGGGCGCAGTACGTTCATCTGAAACCGGGTGTGCGCTGCATTCGCATGGACGGCGTGCCCAGCGAATTGTACATGGCCGGCGGTTGTTCGCTGCCCACGGCGCTGCATGCCGTGGAGCGCGCCGACATCGGGTTTGCGGACACGGTGCTGGTGCTGGGCAGCGGGCCGGTGGGGTTGTCGACGATCGCGTTCAGCGTGCTGCGTGGCGCCGGGCAGGTGCTGTGCATCGGCGCACCGCAAGAACGGCTGGACCAGGCCGTGCACATGGGCGCGGCGCAGGTTCTCGATTTCCGGACCTGTGCCGAAGATGAGCGATGCGAATGGGTGCGCGCAAAGACGCACGGCCGCGGGGCGGATGTGACCATTGAATGCACCGGGGTGCCACAGGCTGTCACTCAGGCGCTGCGCTGCACGCGCGACGCGGGGCGCGTGGTCATCGTGGGGCAGTACACCGACCACGGCGATACGGCGCTGAACCCGCACCGGGATATCAACAAGAAGCACCTCGACATTCGCGGCTGCTGGGGTTCGGACTACGCGCACTTTCATCGCGCGGTGGAAATGCTGCGCACGCCGCGCGGCGCCGCGCTGTGGTCGACGATGCGTCTGAAGCGCTATCCGTTGTCGCGCGCCAACGAAGCCGTCGATGAAGTGGCCGCGGCGCGCGCCGTCAAGGCGCTGATTGTTCCGGAACCATGAACCGCGTGACGTTTTTCACCAAGCCCGATTGCGAACTGTGCCGCGCGGCCTTGTTCGTGATTGAGCGCGTGCGCGCGACAACGCCCTTTGAGCTTGACTGCGTGGACATTTCCGCACCCGGTCACGACGCATGGTTTTCGGCCTATCGAAACGACATTCCGGTGGTTCACCTCAACGGAAAGGAGATCTTCCGGCATCGAGTAGACGAACGCCGACTCCGCGGCGTATTGAGCGGCCACTGATCACTGCAGAGCGGAATCTAACTGCGACAAATTGCAGCTGCAAGGTAATTTATTGTCAATCGGAATTACTATTGACGTTTGGTCGACAAATCGACCTCCTTGAAATATCATCGAAATGGTGATATATGAATGCCCGTCGGTTGAGTGACCGGCGCATCGGGGGTTGGTGCCTGTGATTTCGCTCACGCGGAAAGCGGACTATGCGTTGGTGGCGATGGCTGAGCTGGCCTGTCGCGCGCCGGAGGTACTAAGCACCGCGGAGATTGCGCGGAGGACCCACGTTCCGGCGCGGATGCTGGCGAACATTCTGCATCGTCTTGTGCAGCAAGGGTTGGTGCAATCGACGAGTGGAGCGCGGGGCGGATACCAGTTGGCACGAAGCGCCGAGGAAATCAGCCTAGCGGATATCCTGGATGTGGTGGACGGTCCGCGTCGGCTGACGTGGTGCTGTCACGAACAGGACCGCCCGGACGAGCATCAGTGCGACCTGGAGGATACCTGTCGGATCAAGGGTCCGGTGCAATTGGTGCACCACACGTTGCGGCAGCTTCTGGGGCGGTATTCGCTGGCGCAGGTGGCATTCAATTTTGTGCCTTTGGAAATGGGAAGTTCGATCGGGGGCAACGGCGCGTCGGGCCGGGCGGCCACGATCACGAAAGGGAAAGCATGACGACGACCACGACGGCCATCGAGCAATGGGAAAAGCAGTCGTACAAGTACGGCTTCTACACGGATATTGAGAGCGAGAGCGTCCCGCCGGGGCTGAACGAGGAGACGATCCGGCTCATTTCCGCCAAGAAGCAGGAGCCGGCGTTCATGCTGGAGTGGCGGCTGAAGGCGTATCGCCACTGGCTGACCATGAAGGAGCCGACGTGGGCGAACATCAAGTATCCGCCCATCGATTACCAGCGGATCGTGTATTACTCCGCCCCCAAGAAGAAAGAGGGGCTCAAGAGCCTGGACGAGGTCGACCCCAAGCTGCTGGAGACCTATGAGAAACTGGGGATTCCGCTGGCGGAGCGGGCGCTGCTGGCAGGCGTGGCGGTGGATGCGGTGTTCGACAGCGTGTCGGTGGCCACGACGTTCAAGGAGAAGCTCGGCGAACTGGGTATTATTTTCTGTTCGTTCTCCGAGGCGGTGCGCGAGCACCCCGAGCTGGTGCGCAAGTACCTCGGTTCGGTGGTTCCGTACACGGACAACTATTTCGCCACGCTCAATTCGGCGGTGTTCAGCGACGGGTCGTTCGTGTACGTGCCCAAGGGGGTGCGCTGCCCGATGGAGCTGTCCACCTATTTCCGGATCAACGCACAATCGACGGGGCAGTTCGAGCGGACGCTGATCGTTGCGGATGAAGGGGCGTACGTGAGTTACCTGGAAGGGTGCACGGCGCCGATGCGCGATGAGAATCAGCTTCACGCCGCGGTGGTGGAGCTGGTGGCGCTGGACGACGCGACGATCAAGTACTCGACGATCCAGAACTGGTACCCCGGTGACGAGGAGGGGCGCGGGGGCATTTACAACTTCGTGACCAAGCGCGGCAAGGCGCAGGGTCGGAATTCGCACATTTCCTGGACGCAGGTGGAAACCGGCTCGGCGATTACCTGGAAGTATCCGAGCTGCATTCTGCTGGGCGACAATTCGGTGGGTGAGTTCTACTCCGTGGCGCTGACCAATCACTGCCAGCAGGCGGACACCGGTACCAAGATGATCCACATCGGCAAGAACACGCGGAGCACGATCGTGTCCAAGGGCATTTCCGCGGGGCGGGGGCAGAACACCTACCGCGGGGGCGTGAAGATCAACAAGGGCGCCGACGGGGCGCGGAACTACACGCAGTGCGACTCGATGCTGATGGGCGACAAGTGCGGAGCGCACACGTTCCCCTATATCGAGGTGAAGAACCACACGGCGCAGATGGAGCACGAGGCGACGACGTCGAAAATCGGCGAGGACCAGCTTTTCTACTGCAACCAGCGAGGGATCTCGACGGAGGACGCAGTGAACATGATCGTGAACGGCTTCTGCCGGGAGGTGTTTCGCGAGCTGCCCATGGAGTTCGCGGTGGAGGCGCAGAAGCTGCTGGAGGTGAGCCTGGAAGGGAGCGTGGGGTAGTGGCGTTCGGTACAGCCGGGGCGCCCTGCGACAGGGAATGGCGAAAGGTGAGTCAAGATTGGCAAATGAACAAGAGGCACGCAGGCACGAAGCCACGCAGGCACGAAGCGGCGATGTGTGGTCGACAGGCTTGAAGCGCAATCGTGACGATTAGGCCGCGATAATCTGGGAATCGGTATTGGAAACCTGATTGATTTGTAAACTCAAGGTGAGGAGTGACATGCTCGAGATTCGAAATTTACACGCCAAGGTAGAGGGCCGCGAGATTCTCAGGGGCGTCGATCTGACGATCCAGGCCGGGGAAGTGCATTCCATCATGGGGCCCAACGGCTCGGGGAAGAGCACGCTGGCCCAGGTGTTGGCGGGGCGCGAGTCGTTTGAGGTGACGGAGGGCGAAGTGCTGTACGACGGCAGGAATCTGCTGGAGATGGACCCGGATGAGCGCGCCCGCGAGGGCGTGTTCCTGGCGTTCCAGTATCCGGTGGAGATTCCCGGCGTGACCACCAACTACTTTCTGCGCGCCGCGCTCAACGCGGTGCGCAAGCACCGCGGGCAGGAGGAACTCGACGCGGTGGATTTCCTGGAATACATCCGGGAACGGGCCAAGCTGGTGGATATTGATGAGCGTTTTCTTCAGCGCAACGTCAACGAGGGGTTCTCCGGCGGCGAGAAGAAACGCAACGAAATCTTCCAGATGGCGGTGCTGGAGCCGCGGTTGGCGGTGCTGGACGAGACCGATTCCGGTCTGGACATCGACGCGCTGCGAGTGGTGGCGGCCGGGGTGAATAAGCTGCGCGGTCCGAAGCGGGCGATGCTGGTGATCACGCATTACCAGCGGCTGTTGAATTACATCGTTCCGGACCACGTGCACGTGCTGGTCGATGGGTGGATCGTGAAATCGGGCGGCAAGGAACTGGCGCTGAAACTCGAAGACGAGGGCTACGGCTGGATCGACGAGCGCTTCGCCCAGGAGGTGGCGTCATGAGCGAGGGAGTTTCCACGATGGTCGATGTGCGCGACACGCAGGACGTTCACCTGGCGCGGTTCGAACGCTTTGAGAAGGGTACGGCCGGTCCGGCGTGGTTTCTGCCGACGCGCAAGGCGGCGATGGCGCGTTTTGTGGAACTGGGCTTTCCCACGACCGACGACGAGGAGTGGCGTTACACGAATGTGAGCCCGATTGCACAGACGGCCTTCGTGCCGCCCGACGAGACGGCGCGGGTGACACGCGAGCAGATCAAGCCGTTTCTGCTGAGCGAGGAATCGGCGGCGGTGATCGTACTGGTGAACGGGCGGTTTGCCGGCTCGTTGTCCGCGCCTTCGACCACGAAGGGGCTGACGGCGGGGTCGCTGGCACCGGCCCTGGGGGCGGCGCACCCGGTGGTCCGCGAGCACCTCGCAAGGCACGAGCGTTTCGAGGCACAGCCGTTCACGGCGCTGAACACGGCGCTGGTGGAGGACGGGGCGTTCGTGCACGTGGGCGCGGGGCTGGTGGTGGAGCAGCCGATTCAGATTCTGTACGTATCCACCGGGGGGGCGGCGGCGTTTGAGACGCACCCCCGAACGCTGGTGCTGGCGGAGCCGGGCAGTCAGGTCACGGTGGTGGAGACATTCGCGACGGTCGGCGAGGGCGTGTACTTCACCAACGCGGTGAGCGAGATCGTGGCGCGGGACAACGCGGTGGTTGACCATTACAAGATCGTGCTGGAAAGTGCCAATGCATGGCATATCGGCACGTCGCACCTGTGCGAGCATCGCGACGGCACGGTGCGTTCGCTGGTGGCCACCTTCGACGGCGGGCTGGTGCGCAACGACATTCACACGGTACTGGACGGCGAAGGCGGGCACTGCTCGCTCAACGGGCTGTACCTGGCGGACGGCAAGCGGCACGTGGACAATCACCTGATTGTGGAGCACGCCGCGGCGCATTGCGACAGCCGGGAGTTTTTCAAGGGCATTCTCAACGATCGCGGCAAGGGCATATTCAGCGGGCGGATCATCGTGCGCAAGGGGGCGCAGAAGACGGACGCCAAGCAGACCAACATGAGTCTGCTGCTTTCAGAGGACGCGCAGGTGGAGAGCAAGCCGCAGCTGGAGATTTTCGCGGACAACGTGAAGTGCACGCACGGCGCCAGCATCGGGCAGATCAACG
>CAZMVD010000073.1:0-7299 GCA_964569425.1 uncultured Phycisphaeraceae bacterium | reverse complement strand
GAGGACGCCCTTTTTTATCTGCGGGCGCGGGGGATTCAGCAGAAGACGGCGCACAGCCTGCTGGTGAATGCCTTTGCAGGCGAAGTGCTGGACCGCGTGCGGCTGCCTTCGCTGCGTAAACGGCTGGAAACGCTGGTATTGGACCGGCTTCCGGGAGGAGACCTGCTGCGGGAGAGGGCATGATTCACGCCAGGGCCGCCCATCGCAGGGACACAACGGAATCGTTGCCGGCCTTCGACGTCGGGCAGGTGCGGCAGGATTTCCCCGCGCTGCAACAGTCGGTGAACGGTCATCCGCTGGTATACCTGGACAATGCCGCGACGGCCCAGAAGCCGCGGGCGGTGATCGAGGCAGTATCGCGTTATTACGAGCAGGACAATGCCAATATCCACCGCGGTGTGCATACCCTGAGCCTGCGGGCGACCGATGCCTATGAGCGGGCGCGGGACAAAGTGCGGGCGTTTCTCGGGGCGGGGCGGCGCGAGGAGATCGTGTTCGTTCGCGGCACCACGGAGGGGATGAATCTTATCGCGCAGACATTCGGCCGTTCGCGGCTGAAGGCGGGCGACGAGGTGGTGATCACCACGCTGGAGCACCACTCCAACATCGTGCCGTGGCAAATGCTGTGCGGCCAGGTGGGCGCGACATTGCGGGTGGCGCCGATCAATGACGACGGCGAATTGGTGCTCGACGAATTCACGGCCCTGCTCGGTCCGCGGACAAAACTGGTTTCGGTGGCGCACATTTCCAACGCGCTGGGCACGATTCTGCCTCTGCGCGAGATCGTGGCGCAGTGCCGGGCGCGGGGCATCGGGGTGGTGGTGGACGGCGCCCAGGCGGCGCCCCACATGCCCATCGACGTGGCGGCGCTGGACTGCGATTTCTATGTGGTCTCCGGACACAAGATGTTCGCGCCCACCGGCAGCGGGGTCGTGTACGGGCGATATGAATGGCTCCAGCAGCTTCCGCCGTGGCAAGGCGGCGGAGAGATGATCAAGTCGGTGACGTTCGAGGGAACGACTTATAACGACGTACCGCACAAGTTCGAGGCGGGGACGCCGGACATTGCCGCGGTGGTGGGGCTGGGCGCTGCGGTGGACTATTTGACGCACATCGGCATGGACGCCATCGCCGCGTATGAACAGGACCTGCTGGACTATGCCACACGGCGGCTGTCCGAGCTTCCCGCGGTGCGATTGATCGGCACAGCGCGGGAGAAGGCGGCCGTGTTGTCGTTTCTGGTAGAGGGCGTGCACGCGCACGACGTGGGCACCATTCTCGATCAGCAGGGCATCGCGGTGCGCACCGGTCATCATTGTGCCCAACCGGTGATGGATCGTTTCGGTGTGCCGGCCACGGTGCGTGCTTCGCTCGCGTTCTACAACACACGGGCGGACGTGGACACGCTGGTGGCGGGGCTGGAGCAGGTGGCGGAGGTGTTCGGCGGATGAGCGACCTGAGTGACCTTTATCAGGAACTCATTATCGACCACAACCGGCGGCCGCGCAACCGGCGCAAGCTCGAAACCGCCAACCGCCGGGCCGAGGGGTTCAACCCGCTGTGCGGCGACAAGGTGACGATCTACCTGACGATTGAAGACGACGTGGTGAAGGACGCGGCGTTCGAGGGTAGCGGCTGCGCCATTTCGACGGCCTCGGCTTCGCTGATGACTGAAAGCCTCAAGGGTAAGACCGTGGCCGAGGCGCGGGCGCTGTTTGAACGTTTTCACTCGTTGATCACCGGCGAAGGGAAGCAGGACGGTAGCGGGGCGGACGGACCGCGACTGGGCAAACTGGCGGCGTTTTCCGGCGTGGCGCGGTTTCCGGCGCGGGTGAAGTGTGCGACACTGGCGTGGCACACGGTGAACGCGGCGCTGGAGAATCTTACCGAGCCAGTGTCGACGGAGTAGTCGGCGAGGTCGGGTCTGACCCTGGGGTGCTCTTATGACCGCTGAAGCCAAGGAACAACTTCGGAAGCGCATCGTCAAGGCGCTGCGCACGATTCGCGACCCTGAGATCCCGGTCAATATCTACGACCTGGGCCTGATTTACGAACTTGATATCGGCGACGACGGCCGCGTGCAGGTACGGATGACGCTCACCGCGCCCGGCTGCCCGGTGGCGGGGATGATCGTGGACAACGTACGGCAACAGGTTTCGGAGGTCGACGGGGTGAGTGCGGCGGAGGTGGAGCTGGTGTGGGAGCCGGCGTGGACCAAGGCGCGCATGAGCGAGGCGGCGCGGCTGGAACTCAACCTGGAGGACGGCGCGGAACTGCCGCGGGGTCAGAAGTTCTTCAACGTGAACCTGCCGCGATAGAGGATGTCTCGCCGCCGGTCTTCGATTAGACCTGGCGCAGCCATTCCAGTAGTCGTGTGCGGCCGGCTGAAACGCCGGACCCACCGTCGGCCGGGTTTACGCGAAAACCATTATGCCTGCAGGGGCGCATCCGATTCGAGCTGCTCGGCCAGGCTGCGCGACGGTCGGGGTGAAGCGCCTTGTCGGCGTATGAACTTTTGTGCGAACATGTTGTTGGGTACCGAGATGCGCTCCCCTTCATCGGTGCGCAAAATCGTATAAATGAAATTGATGTCGATCACCCGGCCGGCGACGCCATCGGGCACCAGTTCGATGCGCTCGCCGACATAGAACGGCCGCCAGATGAGGATAACGAAGGTGGCGAGGATGTTGCTGAGGATGCTCCACACCGCGACGAACCCCACGGCCACAAGGGCGAGCGCGGTGGTGATGAATGACCAGACGCTTTCGACCTGGAAGCCGGCGATGGCCACGCAGGCGAGCGTGGCCAGCAATATCAACAGCCCGCGGAACCATCGGCGGGCAATGCGCGTCGTGCTTTCGGGCAGGCGGTCCAGTCGCTGGAGAGTGGCGAGCGCGGTCGAAGCGGTGCGATCGAGCACGAAGGCGAGCAGTACGACGATGCCCATCAAACCGAACGTGCGCCAGGCGCCTTCGTTCAACTCCAGGGAAACGCCCCAGATGCGTGCCGTGGTCCACACCAGGGCCGCGACGGCGCTGAGCCGGATCAGCCACGTGAGCAGATAGGCCACGAAGGACGGTTGCGCCCCTTCGGGTGGGTGGGCGACCGCAACGTGCGCGGCCGGTGGGGTCAGGTGGGGTTGTGCATCCGGGCGGATCGAGAGTTGGAGCATGTCCACGAGGTACTCCGACACGGCGCCGATGGCCGTGGCGACGCCGAGGGTGAGCAGGGCGCCGCCGCCCACGTACGTGACGATAGGTCCATAGCCGGCCACTTCGAGCACCAGAAGCGTGACCACGGCGGTCAGCAGGAGCGGCTGCAAGAAATAGGCGAGCATGCGCGCGCCGCCCTGGTGGAAGCTTTCAGGTCGGCCGAAGACGCGCTCGCGTCGCAGGAGGAACAGAAACAGAAGAACAAGAAACCCAGCCTGGTAGCTATCCAACAGAGCGCGCGACACGAGCGGCGCCTGGCGGTGTACGTGAAGCAGAGTCATGGGCAACCACATGACCAGCGAGAGGACGGCGAGCGATTTAAGCCAGCGGCGGTAATGGCGTGCCACGGCATCGTCACAGCGAACCGGCCGGAGGGCGCGGCCCTCGGCCTCGAACAGGTGGTGCACGAGCCGCATGGATCCCAGCGTCGCCAACGTAAGGCCCAGCACGACCAGCGCCATGCGACGCAGGGTCGGATCGTCGAACGCCTGGAGCACACCGAGCATCAAACCGCCGGCCAGGGCCGTGGGAATGGCCAGATCGCCGAGCATATTCCAGCCGAGCAGGTTGAAGCGCATGCTGATGCCCGAACCCGGCGTCTGTGTTTCGGCTTCGAGCTGCCGCGCGACTTCGCGAATGTCGTGTGCCAGTCGCACACCCTTGCGACGCGAGACGCGATACACCACAAATGCCAACGCTGTAAGGAGGATCGGGCCGGCAGCGATGCGCAGACGTTCCGACGCGGTCAGGCTGGATAATGCCGCACGGGCATCGTCAAACAACGGGAGAAAGGGGGTGGCGCCCTCCGTTTCCGCGGCGACATCGGCGGTATCGAGGCCGGTCGCAGTGAACATCGGAGGGTCGATGACCGTGGCGAACAACGTGCGGAGTTCCTCCCGAACCGCAGCGGCGTTTACGTTGAAAAGGTGGTCGCTGCGGGAGGTGACACGTTTCCATTTGAGTTGGCGGACCATGGTATCGAGGAAAGCCGCGTGGTCGGCGAGCGCATCCACGGCCTCGGCGAGGCGTGCGGCCTGTTCGTCGAGCTGACCGGCGGTTTTTCCCAGTGACTGATCGAACGTGGAGCGCAAGGTAGTGGCTTCGTTCTCGATTCGTGTTCGATCGGCCGTCTCCTCGGGTCCAAGATCGGCGACGAGCCGCTCCGTCAGGGCCTGAAACCGGCGGGCGGACTGGGCGCGCACGCGCTGTATGGCGCGCAGTTCGGTTAACACGCCCGCCAATTCCCGGCGCGCCTCTGCCAGCGTGGTGGAGAACTCGCGGCGCTCATCGTCGAGCTGGTTATGGAGCACTTCAGCGTCAGTGGCGCCGCGGAATTCGAGCGAGGCGAGCGACCGCTGCCAGAAGGCGTGGGAGAATCCGATGCGCTCCTTGATCCGGTCCGCGACGCCGGGACCGGTCCGCCCAGTTGCGACCGGTTGCCGGTCGGCGAGGCGCGCCACCGAGAGCAGCGTACGTTCGTGAAACAGGCGCAATTCGAGCAGCGCGCGCTCTACGGCGGTAACGGCTTGAGCCCGCTGCCGTTCGAGCACTTCCAGTCGACTGAGGCTCTGGGCCGATTCCATTTCCGTGAGCCGGCCCTGCAGCAGGTCGGCTTGGGCGCGGAGCACCTCGATAATCTGTTGTGCCTGGCGGCGTTGCAGTTCCGTTTCCTGCTCGGCCAGGTTGAGTGCGCGAAGCGATGCTTCAGCCGTGGCGATGCGGATTTCGAGCCGCTCAACGTCTACAGCGCGGGGCGGGGACGGCGATGGTGCGGGTTCGACCGGTGGGGCTTCGGCCGCAGGGTCCACGAGCGCTGCTCGTTCGCGGCGCCGCTCCGCCAGTTGTGATTCGATGTCCTTGCGCTGGGTGGCGAATCCGGTGGCGAGACGTTCGGCGCGACCGGCCTGCGCTTCGGTGAGCGTTCGGATGCGCAACTGCAGTGCCTCCATTCCGGCGCGCGCCGTCTGGAGCCGCTCCTCGGAAACGGGGAGTTCAAGGCGCCGGCTCCGGAGCGCTGCAGTTTCCTGGCGGATGGCGGCGACTTCATCGGCCACTTTCTGCACCTGCGCTTCGCTGGATAGGCCGGCGATGCCCGCGTATCGCTCGCTGATGCGAGTGAGCACGGCGGCGAAGTCCTTCCATTGCTGAATCAACTCGTGCCAGGCGGCGCGGGCCTCGGTGTCCGTCTCGCGCTCGACCGCTTGTTCCAGGCGGGCGATGCGTTGCGTGACCAGTTTCGTAAGCTCGGCCACGAGTTCGGGTGTGTCGGGCGGCTGCCGGAGCCGGGTGAGCAGGGCATCGTGTTCGGCAAAGGGACTGGACGCGGGCTCATCCTGGGCAAGGAGCGCGGGTGAGTATCCAAGGCAAACGGCGATAAAAAGAACACGCATGGGTCCACCCTTTCTGCGGTGTTTCTCCCACGGCGCCGCCGGGGCGCGCGAGAACGACGACATGGAGCCGCCGCGTTCGGGGTCGGATCATGGCCGGACAGCGACGGCGCCTGCAAAGAGGGCCGTCCAAGTGTGATGGTGGTCCGCGACAATGCGGCCGATTCACGTTGAAAATTGCCCTGCCATCATCATGATAGTCGATATCGCGCATTCGGAAAGTGAAGACCAGGGCACCGACGCTGGCGCGCGATTGAGAACGTGGGCGAGTTGAGTGGCTAAGAGCGGCCAACGGCGAACCGATTATGGCGTACGCCATCAAGGAGAACCCGGAATCTCCGGGACATGGGCAGAGGCGGGTGGACATTGGCCCGCCATTGGGGTTGCGTCGTTCGGGGGGGCGGAGTGAGTTGAGGTGACAGCGATGAAGGCGAAATCGTTGACGGTCATCGGCCTCGGTGAACTGCTCTGGGACTGCTTTCCAGACAGTCGGCGGCCGGGAGGAGCGCCGGCCAACGTGGCGTTTCACGCGGCGCAACTGGGGGCCGAAGCGCTGGTGGTTTCGCGCGTCGGCGCCGACGGCGACGGGGCGGCGCTGAAAGATCACCTGAAATGTCACGGTCTGACCACGCGGTTTGTTCAGGAGGACCGGGTTCACCCCACGGGAACGGTTTCGGTGCGTGTCGATCGGAAAGGGCACGCCACGTACACCATTCATGAACCGGTGGCGTGGGATGGCATCGAGCCCGACCCGGGCATTGTGGATGTAGCTTCGAAGCGGGCTGTTTACTGCTTTGGCACGCTGGCGCAGCGGGCGCCGCAATCACGCGCGACGATTCAGGGCTTGTTGCGCGGCGCGCATGCGTCTCTTGCGGTTTGCGATGTCAACCTGCGCCCGCCGTGGTACACGCGGGAGGTCGTGGAGGAGTCGCTGGCTCTGGCACAAGTGGGCAAGCTCAATGAGTCTGAGGTTGGCGTGCTGCGCGAGATGTTCGGATTGGCGACTTCAACAATCTCGGAGACCGCGGATCGACTCCGCCGCCGATTCTCGCTCCAGCTCCTTTGCATTACCCGGGGCGCCGCCGGCTGTCTCGCCGCGAGTGAAGGGGGGATCATCGAAGTTCCCGGCATACCGGTGACGGTGGCGGACACCGTGGGCGCCGGCGATGCGTTCACAGCGGCGCTGGCATGTGGACTGGGGTGGGGCTGGCCGCTGGAAGCGACGATGAGGCTGGCCAACGAAGTGGGGGGGCTGGTCGCCGGTCGGGCAGGGGCGATGCCGTCGCTCGAATCGGAGTATCGTGCGCTGGTGGCGCGCCTGGCTCCTGTCTGACGGGGGTGTGCTGTCCTTCGAGGCACTATTTCTCCACTTCGATCGACCGGTCGCCCTGGAGACTCAGGTAGGCGGCTATGTAGGAGGCGGCGCTCCAGGCCTGGTAGGCTTTGCCCATCGGAAGGCCGGTTTCACCGTGGGCCCATTCCGTGAATTCCCATTCGCGGTCGACGCCCATGCGACACAATTCCGCCAGGCTGTTGAGGGCCTGCTCGGCGTCGGCATGGCGGCCCAGGCGCAACAGGAAGCGCACCCACAATCCGCCGACGAAGGGCCAGACGCCCCCGTTGTGATAGTGGTGCGGGAGATTCTGAAGGTTGACGAGGAAGTAATCGCGCCAGTCGGAGTCGCCGGGGTGGATGGCGGG
>CAZMVD010000072.1:0-19899 GCA_964569425.1 uncultured Phycisphaeraceae bacterium | reverse complement strand
CGGCGGCGTCGAGTTCGATGGCGTAGGCGCGATCATAATCAGGCCCACCGAGGTAGGTAGACCACACCACCAGGCCGTTGGCCGACAGCTTGGTGACAAACACGTCGTGTATGGGATGGCCGGAGGTGTTCAACGTACTGGTAAAGGCGCGTTGGGAAATGGGAAAGTCGAGGGAGTCGGTTCCCCCCGTGATAAACAGGTAGCCCGCAGAATCTACGGTGACGTCGCGAATAGTCTCCCCGCCGAGACCGCCGAAGTTTTCAGAAAGCCATGTATGTGTCACCGGGAGCGGTGCGCAAGGTGTTTGCGCGATCGCAACTGCGCGAAAAAAGAGCAGTCCGGTAACCAAAGTTGCCCAGCGCATAACCCCCCACCACAAGCGATTGGATACCTGAATCGCTTGCCCATTCTATCCCCAATCGGTCCGCCCACCTAGTCGTTTCCAATATAGCCAAGCGAGCGCAAACTGCGAATCGAATCAGCATCGACCGGTGTGGAGACAGCGCCCGGGCGAGGGACATAAGGCGGCTGCCCGTTGTGCCACTCCTCCAGCACACGGTCGAGTTTCTCGGTCAGGTCCGGTAATCGTTCGCGCAGGTCGACTTCCTCGTCGGAGTCGTCGTGCAGGTCGTAAAGACGATGGCGGCCGCGCGAGGACCAGACGTATTTGTACTGGTCGGTGCGCACAGCGCGGAGGACGTCGAGAAATTCCACGGTATCGCGGGCAAAACCCGTGACGGCCTCCATCCGCTCGAGGTGGCCGTAATATGGGTAGGCCTCGGCAAATGTATACTCGCGCGGCGCAAACACGTCCGGGGCGAGCGGTCGACCGGGCAGGTCCCCGGCAGGGAGGGGGCGGCGCAGCACGTCAAACACCGTCGGCACGATGTCCACAAGCTGGCACTGCCCGGCGACGCGGCGCCCCGCCGGAAAGCGCGCGGGATACCGAATCACCAGCGGCACGCGGATGAGGGCGTCGTTGAGCGCGAAGACGTGGTCCCAGCGCCCGCCGTCGCCGAGGTTTTCGCCGTGGTCGGCGGTGATGATGACCAGCGTGTCATCGAAATCGGCGCGGCGCCGCAGAACATCCAACAAGGAACCCAGTTGACGATCCTGGTAGGCGACCTCGGCGGCGTACAGGCGGCGGATCACGGCGACCTCGCGCGGCGTATGCCGCGCTCCTGCCATCCAGCGGATGCCGTAGTAGCGCGAGGAGATCTTTGTCGCCTCGCGATAGCCCACGCCGGGCGGCAGACAGCGCTGGCGTTCGGCATAAGGCGGATAGAGCGGCCAGTGCGCCTCCATGAGGTTGACGAACAGGAAGAAAGGCCGCGCCGTGTCCCGAGTCGCGTCAAACCACTGATCGAGCGCCGCGACGGCTTCCGCGGCGCCCATGTCCGAATAGCGCTCCGGCCCACCCGCTTTCATCATCCAGGAGTGCATTCGCGCACTGCGGTGACCGGACTCCATGTCGAGTTTGAGCAGCGCTTCGAATCCTTGAAGGAGATTCGAAGCGCTGAGGTATTCATTGGCCGAGAGGGCGACGGTCTGGTAATCGAGGGCGCCGAGATGTTCTGACAGGGTCACGAATCCGTCATCGAGCCAGCGGTGCGGCTCGCTGTCGCAGCCGTGGGTGACGGTGTAATAGCCGGTGAACAGCGATGCGTGGGACGGAACCGTCCAGGGCGCGGAACTGATGGCCTGTTCATACAGCGTCGCTTCGGCGGCGAAGGCGTCGAGTCGGGGCGAGAGACCCTCGGTGTTTCCGTAACAGCCGAGCGCGTCGGCGCGGGTGGTATCGAGAACGATAAGCACCACGTTCGGGCGATCGGCGCCGGATTGTGCATCCGGCGCCACCGGTACACTCGAGGAAGCCGCGTGGATCCAGCGTGGAATCCGCGTACCCCACAGTTGCAGCAGCGCCAACACCGCCACCAGCGGCGCCAGGATAATAACGGGACGCTTGAGCGCCACGCGCTGAGCCGCGAGCGCGAGAGCCAACGCTGCCCCCGTAACCACCAGCGTCAGCGAATGACCCAGTGGGGCCCGTGCGTGCAGCAGGAAAGGCCCGAGCGCCGCGGCACATCCAACGACAACACATCCGCGAAGGAAGTGGCGCCCGTCGGCTGCACCCGCGGGGCTGCGCTCAATGATCCGGAGAACCCACCACGCAAGGACCCACGGAAGTGGAACGGTGATGAGCAGATCGCGTCCATTGAGCATGAGCACAAGCACGGCCTGCGTGAAAAGCCCGGTGAGTAGCCCCAAAGCCACGTTTAACCCGCGCGTACCGGCCAATCTCACGCCGATCATGCCGGCCAGCAGCGCTGCGGGAGCCAAAGCAACGGCACCACCCAGCGCGAACCCAAGCACGATCATTGACGCTCCTGCCGGGGGCATGGTCACCCGGTGGTAAATCAGATCGAGCACCGCCAGCCCGGCGCCGAGCATGCCGCCCAGTCCCGCGCCGGCGGCGATGAGCGAGAAGGCGTTTTCGCGTGGGCGCGGCGGCGTTGACGAAGCGTTCATGGAATTGCGGATCGCAGCGGAACGTTCGGTCATGGACGCCTCTGGTAGAATGAGAAATACTGAAAGAGCCCTTCTCCGCTCAGGCGCACGCTGCGCAGTTCATACTCGCGGTGGAAATCGTGCAGCGCCCACAGCTCATGTTCCGAACGCTGGCATAGCGCTTTTTTCATTTGCTCCTCGGAGAGCGGTTCGCGCCCCACGGCCACGTTGCCCATGAGAATATAGTCGGGCTTCCGCGAGAGCACGTAGGCACCGTCGCCTTTCTCGTGTCCGGCGCGGCCGCGCCCGGCGGTGGGGTTGGGAACGCGGGCGATGTGCCGATCGGTCAGACCGAGCATGTCAATCACGCTTCGCTCACTGAAGTAGGCCAAGGCGCCGGCCGGTGTGGAGGCGACAACGGCATCCGGCCGCGTGTTCTCCTTAAGCCAGCGTCCGGCCGCAGCGCAGCGATCGACGAAGTAGTTATCGAAATGGTGGTACGGGCGGATCTCGGGATCGGGATGCCGGAGCACCTCGTTGGATTGTTGGGCGCCCAGTGCGGCGAGGGCGACCCCCATAGCCGTCGCCACGGCGCGCAATCGCCACCGGGCAATATCCAGGCTGAAAGTGGAGGCCCAGGCAATCAGGTTGGCAATGCCCTCCTGCGCGAGCAGGGCGATGAGCGGCATGACGAAACCAAAGAACCGGAACCAGGCGAGCCCGTCGCCGCCGACCTTGAAGATGTAGGCGGTCCATCCGGCCAGCGTCCACAGCGCAATGCGCACCCAGGGCTCACTCTGACGGCGGATCCAGGGGAAAAGGCACAGGGGCACCAACAATGCGCCGCCGTAATTCTCGGCGAAGTGTTTGGTCTGACGAAAGCCGCGGATGAATTGATCCACGGTGAAGCCGACCTTGGCATAGGCGGTGTTGGGCAGCGGCTCGCCGTAGTACCACATCCGCCAGGCGACAAAGGGGCCCATGATCAGCAGAAAGACGCCGCACCAGGCGATGTGCCGACGATGAAACCACGATTCGCCGCGCCGCCGACCTTCCAGCATCCGGGCGACGGTCACAATAGCAAACAGTACAAAACCGTCTGCACGGACCAGGCAGGCAAGCCCCGCGGTCAGCGCGGGCCAGAACACGCCGGCGCCGCGGCGGAACTCGCGGTCGAGCAAGACAACCGTGAGTAACCAGAGGAATGAAACCAGGGTGCTTTCCAGTCCGCCCATCGACCATGCACAGAACGACGAATTGGCTGCCAGCACCAGCCCGGCGGTCAGGCTCAGCCACGGGCCGTGTCTTAGCCGCCGCGCGGAAAACCACACGCACAGCACGATACACCCCGCCCCGCTCAAGAGTGAAAGCGCACGGGCGACGAAAAGCGGGTCGATCGTCGGCACGAGATTCAACGCTGCGGCGATCAGCACCACCCACAGGAAGTTGGTGTATCCCTCCACCCGTTCACCGATGTTGTAAACCAGCCCGTCGCCTTGGGCGAAATGGCGCGCGTAATGGAAGGAGATGTAAGCGTCGTCCACCACATAATCGACGGCGATGGCGTGCGCCGCGTACAGCGCCAATAGCGCGATCGTTCCGATCAGAACGATGGCCGTGCCCTTGTTGGTGTGGTCAGACGACATCAAACGAGCATTCGTCAATCAATCATGCACCCCGGAATCCGCGGCACCGACGGCCGTGGCCTCGAGCCAGTTCGCCATGCGCAGCCACTGGGCGATCTGCTCCGCGGCGACGGCGTGACCTTCGCCGTTCCAGTGACCATCGTCCAGGAAATAGACCAGCCGTCCGCCCGCGGCGGCCGCGCGCAGCGCCGGCGTGAGGTCGAGGAAGGGTAATTCCCGTTCCTGCGCCCAAACGGCGATCCGCTCGGGCAAGTCGTTGACGGTCCAGCGCGCAGGGTCCGTTTCCGGCGCGAAACGGCACAGGTCGTGATACACGCGAAACTTGACCGGTGCGAACACCAGCAGGAAGCGCGCACCGGCCTCAGCCGCCCTGTCCCGGGATTCGGCGATCACCGCCAGTGCCGGCAGCATTTCGCGCCAGTCCTGGTCGATCAATGCATGCAGCTCGTAGGCGAAGTACATTGTATCCTGTTGCACCGAGCCCGGTGGGAGCAACTGCCCGCTGCGGCGCTGCGCCATCGTGCGATCGATTTCAACTGTCGTGGTCCAACGGGACAAGAGAGCCAGACTGTTGCGAGTCAGACTTCGGCGCCACCATCCATGTTCGCGCGCCAGGCTCCTCTTCCAGTCCGCCGCCGTCTGCTGATAACGGCGAAAATCGTGCGTCAGGTCGTTGCCTTCAAAGAGCATCCAAACCACCACGCGGGGCCCGGCCGGCAATCCGAACCGGCGCAGCACGGCGGACTGTTGCTGAGGTCCATAGCCGATTTGCCCGAGGTTGAGCACTGGCAGTTGCAGCGCCCCCGCCAATCTCGCGGACCCGATTTCGTCGTACGGGACGATTGAGCCCTCGACGAACGAATCGCCGATCAGCACGATTGCGGCCGCCTCGAGATCCTCGTGATTGCGAAATCCGTTGCGATCGTAGCGTACATCGACCAGATAGCGACGATCGGTCTCGATGCCAAACCAGTTGACCAGGTCCCCCGGCACCTCCGACTGGTAACGGCTATGGGGTGCGTGCAGATGGAGCAACTCCGGGTCCAGCCGGTTGCGGGGGTTTTCCCACGCCTTGACGAAGGGTGTATTGAACACGATTCGATAATCCACCAGGCGCAGCACGGCAAAGACCTCGAGCGCGCCCACCACCAGCGCCATTGCCGCTGATACCGTCAGCCAGGCAAACAATCGCCGGCGGCGAAATACTCCACCTCGGAATATGAAGTAGCCCCCCACGCCAGCATACGTGACGGCCAGTACCAGGAGGAAACGCCGCAACGAGTACCGGCCCAGTATGACATCCGGTCCCGATGTACCCGCTAGCGCAATCCACGCGCTCAGCGAGACTACCAGGCCGATCCACGGCATGACCGATCGTCTTGTTATTTGACTCACGCTTGAGGCTGGAGCGACTGTTGTTGGGCGAACGTCAGTCCCCAACGTAGCCCAGAGTCTTGAGGGTCTCGAGTGCGTCTTGGTCGATGGGTGACGCGGCAGGCAGGGCCGGCCGTACATACGCCGGAGTGTCGGCCCACCAGCGGGCCAGTTGGTCATCCAGCCGTCGGGCATCGGCCGGCTCGTTGGTCACCAGATTGAGTTTCTGGTCCGGGTCGCTGAGCTTGTGGTACATGCGATGCCGCCCGTCGGAGGACCAGACATACTGGTACTCATCGGTCACCACCGTCCGCAGCCGGGCGTTATAGCGATCCGTGAATCCCTGGGCACCCAGGGTTTCGGCAATGGTTCGCAACGAGAAATGCTGTGGCGCCCATTCCGCGAAGGCGGCGTCTCGCGCGACAAAGTGCTCAGGCACCAGGGTGCGACCGGGAAGATCGTCCGCAGGAACCGGGCGACCCAACACGTCAAACACCGTAGGCACGATATCCACGAGTTGACAGAAGCCGGGTATGCGCCGCCCGGGTGGAAAGCTCGATGGGTAACGGACGAGCAGGGGCACGTGGATCAGGTGATCGTTGATGGCAAACAGGTGCCCCCAGCGGCGCCCTTCGCCGAGATTCTCGCCATGATCGGAGGTGACGATCAACAGCGCGCGGTCCAGATCGAGCCGCGTGCGAAGGACGTCGAGCAAATCGCCGAGCCTGCGATCCTGATAAGCGACTTCACCTTCATAGAGCGCTCGAGCGAGGTCTGCCTTCTGCCCCGGCTCCACGCGGCGCGCGTGCCATTCCGTGCCGTCGAATTCGTCGGCTCCCAGGCGGGCCGCCTCCCGCGCGCTGCACCCATCGGGCAGCCGGCGGTTTCGCTCCGGCTGGGGCGGCAAATAGGGCTGGTGCGGTTCCATAAGGTTGACAAACAGGAACATCGGCCTGCTCTCGTCGCGGCGGTGTGTGAGCCAATCGTCCAGCTCGATAACGGCTTCGGCGGAGCCCTTATCCACCCAGCGGTCCGGCCAGCCGAAGCGCTTGAGCGTGCTGGTCAAGCGCAATTCGCCCTGCGCACGGGAGGGGCGCAAATACACATGGTGATCGAACCCCTGCCGAAAGTTGGCCAACTCCAGGGTGACATTGGCAACCAGGGAAACGGTCTGGTAATTCTCTCCCTGGAGCATTTCCGGCAGAGTCAGCCATCGGTCATCGAGCCACAGGTGCTCAGAACTGTCGCAGCCGTGGGACTTCACGTAGTGACCCGTAAACATCGAAGCGTGAGAGGGAACCGTCCAGGGCGCGGTCGCGTAGGCGCGGTCGTACACTGTCGATTCCGCCGCCAGCTCGTCGAGCACCGGCGTCAGGCCGGCAGGAGAGCCGTAGCAGCCCAGATGGTCGCGCCGCAACGTGTCGAGAACAATGAGAACGACATGAGGCTGTTGCGGCGAAGTTGCCAACGCCGAAGAGGAAGGAACCCTGGGCGATTGATTCCACGCCCACACGGTGCTGCCGAGAACAGAGGCCGCCAGCAGCGCCAGGATCATGGTCGCGGCTCGCGACCGCTGCACCAGCAGCGTCATGCCCATGGCGAGAACGCCGCCCGCCGCGACAACCAGCGCCAACGCAAGCCATCGGGAGGGTAAGGCCCGGTGCATACCCTGGGCGAAGGAAGCGAGGATGATCAGAATGACCATCAGCGACAACGTCCAGGCAGCGATGCCGCGCACGGTGATCGCTCTGGTGACATTCATGATAATCAAACCCAGTATCCAGCACGCCGGCAGCGTGAGGATGATCAGCGATCGGCTGACGGTGAAGAGCAGTACCGCCTGCAGCGTCACCCCCGACAGCACGCCCAGCGCCAACGACGGTGTCGGGTATACGCGCACCGCCCGCAGCCCCAGCCACGTGGCACCGGCAAATGGCAAACCGGCCGCGGCCCCGATCAGTGCATAAAGAAACACACTCAGCAGCGCGAAAACGGGTTTGATGTTCCAGGCCTGTAATACGACTTCGCCCGTGGCGATCAGCGCACCGGCCGCCGTGCCGAAGCACGCCCCCAGCCAGAGCATGGGATAGATTCCCAGCGGGGCCTGGGTCACCGCGGCGTCAGATGGATTCAGTTTGGAAAACAAGCGGGGCTACACTCCTGACTTCAATCAATTCCCGCGGGGGCGCCTGCATGGATGCCCAACGGCAAACGGACGCGTGGACACGCCGACGCGCAACAACGCACTCCAGCCGACCTGCAACTATAAGCACGAGCCAACTGAGATGTCAGGGTTGATCCGCTTGAATTTTCTGCAACGTGCCAGCAGAATTCGCTCCCCGCCACTGAATTACAGTTACAAGCTCAGAGTCAAAACGAGGTTTTCCAACGGCGGATATTTTCTCCCGGATCGCGACTGGGACGCTTGAGTTGTCAAGAAGTACGAAAACTGGTCGATTGCCAGGCATCAAACCACCATCGGTTGCTTCATGGTAAGAATGGCCGGCCATGATGCGGGAAGCAAGCGCCCAGCGCGTCTCCGCCGTTTCGTAAGGTTCGGTCATGTACGTGGGAACGTCCACGAGAAGCGCGCGTTCGGTGAACGCAGGAACTTCCGAGACGTTGCCCTGGACGGCGAGTTTGGCTGCGGGATCAATGACCAGCACAGCATCGCGCGGTGTGTGCGCACGAATCCAGGCATACGCGCTTGCCAGGTCCGCATCCTCCGGCAAACGGACGATGCGCGAACCATGGAATCCGACGTCGATCGGTGCGCGGCCGGTGTAGGCGTGTACCATCAAACAGGCACCAGGAACAAACAGGAAGACAAGGAGCAAGGCCCGGGCCTGGTTCGTCCGGGGATTGGGCTTCATCGCAGTTCCGCACCAGGCTGCCGCGGGAACGGCGAGCAGCGTCGCCGCGGTGTTGAAGAGGTTGTGCGAATTGCCCTCGGGCAGTTCGATCACCACGGCGCCGGCCAGCAGCACCAGCGCCGCGAGCAGGGGAATCCCGTGGAACCGCTGCGCCTCGGCGCTCAACCGGCCGCGTGCGGCCATGGCCATCAGGATCAGCGGGCCGGCTCCCAGTGCCACGGCCACGGCATATTTCAAACCTTGATACTCCCAGAGCACCACCCGTGTGCCCCCTTTGGAAAGGGTGAGCATGTGCCAGAATGTTGGGAGTGCGATGAGCAGGCCAAGCACCATGGGAACCACCGCACGCGACCACCGGAAGGTCGGAGCCGGCGGGATCTGGCCGACGGGCCGCCGAAGGCATTCCATCGTCACCGCCAACGCCAGTGCTCCTGTTCCGGCCAGACCCACCAATGGGTTGATGGCCGCGGCCAGCGCGACGAACACGCCGAGTGCAAGAGCGAAGCGCAGACTCCCGCCTTGTAGGATGCGCGCCAGCGCCCAAGTCGCCGCCAAAAGCAGGGCCAGCGCCGCAGGGCGCGAAGTAATATTCAGGAAGTAGGGCAAGTTGGGACCGTACAATCGTGCGCCCACCTGGCTCCAATAGATGTACGGACCGAAGATGGTCTCGGGGTTGTTCGCGAAAACCTCCGGCCCGATGAAGATTCGCCGCGCCACATAAATCAGCGGGCCAAGCGCGTTGGCCCCCACCAGCCCCAGCCATCCAACGCACAATCCGGCGGTGATGCTGCCGTACAGGCACCGGCCCAGGGCGACTGCAGCGGCGAAAAGCACAAATCCGCCGAGAATCGTCACCGCTTCCAAGGCGTGCAACGGGTCCAGCCCGGTGCCCACCATGATGCCCGCGGCGATCAAGTGATAGAACCAGTAATAGCACACCGGCTCTCCCGCAAAAAAGGGGTTCTCCGGTGGCAGCGACCAGTCGGCGGCGATGCGCTGCACGATGGCCGCGTGCAACAATCCGTGTGTGGAAACCAGCGTGCGCGGATTGGCGGCGTGGACCGCCATCACCACCGCGGCCAGTGCGGCACCGGCGAGCAGCCCCGCAACGATGCCGGCGGCGCGACCGGTGGAACCTGTTGGTGTCGACAGTGTCAGTGCTGTGTTCCTATTTCAGTGGAGTCGGCGTTCGGCCGGTCAGCCAGATGGCGCTCAGGCACGCGGCCAGGAGCACCAACAACGGCAGCGCCGACACACCGCGATCGAACAATCCAGGGAAGTGTGCTCCCATGCGCTCCAGCGTGGTCAGCCACGGCAGGCGAAAGCCGCCCAGGGTGATGTGCAGAAACGCATCGGGCACGCCTGTTCCCAACTCTACTTCGCGGTACATCGCCAGGCACCACGACCACCACGTGGCCGCTACGCCCACCAGCCCGGCCAACAGTGGCGGCAGCCGCAGCAGCGTTCCGGCGGCCAGCAGGAACAGAAACGGCGTGATCGGCACCACGTGGCGCACCCCGGAGTTGAATTGCATCCGCCCATACTGGTTCGCGCTGCTGAAGAGCAGAAAGGCCGCTGCGACAAACAGGATGCACCACAGCTCCGCGCTGCCTACCAGTCGGGCCTTCGCGCGCCACGCCGGAACATAGAGCGACATCGCCAGAAGCGGTGCGGACACCAACAGCCCGAACCGCGGGCTGAACAATGTATCCCAGAATAAGTCGGCTTTCGGCCAGTCCATGCCCACGTAACCGTGGTGCGTGTAGGTGGCCGCGGGCATGTAGTGCTGCGCCGGATATAGCGGATGGCCGAAGCAAACCCACTGGTATAGGACAAGCACGGCGCCGGTCAGCGCCGCACCGACCGCGAACCGCCATAGGTCGGAGGGCGCCCGCAGTGCCGCAGGCAACGCGCCTCGCCGCAGCACGGCATACAGACCCAGCGCCGCCACCACCACCACGCCGCTGTAGTCGCACACCACCGCCCATCCGCACAACAGCCCGGCCAGGCACCATAAGGGGCGCTTGCCATCGGAATCGCTGCTCGTCGGTCGCCATATCGCGGCGAACGCAAACAACGCACAATGCGCCACCAGCAAATTCTGGTTGAGCTGCGCGGTGCGAAAGAACACCGGAGTGGCGAAGGCGTAGAGCAGCGCCAGCCATAACGCCGCCCGCGCCGATCCCGTGGCCGCGCGCAGCAGATGGAACATCACCACCGCTGCCAAAGCCGATAGCGGCGCCATCAGCCCAACCTGCATCACCCCCGCGGCGAGGCCGAACTTGATGTCGTAGCCCTTCTCGTAGGATCGCTCGAAAAACTCCCGCGCCATCGGCCAGGGCGAATCGAACGGCGGCGGCTCGTGGTCGCCGCGCGCCGCGCGGGATTGGCGCACCCGTTCCACCACGCGGTCGATGACCGGCCGGGCCAGCACATAGGGTACTGCGCCGAGAATCGACGCGCCGGGGTTGTTGTTAATAAACGTGCCCCGCCCGGCCAGTTCGAAAATATCCGGGTGAAGTCCTGCATACTCGTTGACGTCGAAACTGAGGTGATCGCCCAGCGACAGCGCGGGGTAGATCTCACGCACCGTGTTGGTGGCAAAGTGCAGCCCGTACACCAGCCAGCAGGTCACAAACAGGCGCACCGCAGTTGCTCTTGCCGTGTGTGTCCGGTCGCCCGGCCCTATTCTATGAAGTGAGCTTGGCTGCAATGGTCCGCTACAACGAAAGGTTGATTCAGAGCGCCCTGAGTCGCGCTGTTCGAATTCGCCGCCATTGCGCGGCCGTGCCGGCCAACATCTGGCGGCAGCGATCACGGACCACCGAATCGGCCACAATGGCAATCGCGGTGGTTACCACAACGGCCAGGGCGACCGAACCTGCGAGTCCCGGATCCAGCGCGATCATCAGCGCGGTGATGGCGCCGATCACCAGAACCGGGCGTATCAGGCTCATCAGATGCCCCGACAGTCCCAGCAGCCGCCGCGCCCACGCCCAGGCACTCAGCCACACCGCGGTTTCGGCGGCGACCAGCGCCATGGCCGCCCCCGCGGCGCCCCAGCGTGAATAACCGATCGGAATGAGTACTAACGCTACGACCGCACCGATTGCCGCGGTGATCATTTCGGCCGTCTGCCGACCTGCGGCGATCAACCCGAAACGGAAGTGGCCGCTCAGCGCCGCCAGCGCGCACACACCGCCCATCCACTGGAGCACCGGCCCGGCCGGCACGAAAGCCGCGCCGTAGGCCACGCGCACGATCGTGGGCGCCAGCAGCACCCACAACAACCCGCCGCCCAGTGCCAGCCAGCCGACGTAGCGCATCGATTCGCCGATCAGACGCCCGAAGCCGTCGCCGCCCTGCCACGACCGCGACATCGACGGCAGGAGGTTGAAATAATAGAGCCAGATGAAGGCGTGCATGGCCACCAAAATGCGCATGCAGCCGCCAAAGTAGCCGGTGTCGTCGGGCGAACCGAGCAGCCCCACGAACAACGTGGCGCCGAACATCTTCACGGACCACAGCACCTGACTGAGGCCGATGGTCATTCCTTCGCGCAGGTGGGACCAGGAAACGGTGGCGCGAATTCGAATCGCCCGGCCCACGAGATGGCGATAGCGATAAACGCCGAACGCGGCGGCGGCAGCGACGGCCGCCACTTCAGCCACAGCGACCAGCCACAGACGGGCAGCCCCGTGCAGCGTCAGGAAGATCACCGCGGCAAACACCCCCTGGCGGATGATCTGCATCGCCGCGACGGTGTGCATGCGTTCGTGGCCCTGGAAAACCCATTGGAGCACGAGGGGCATGCCCAGCAGGCTGGCGCCGTAAATCAAAAGCAGCTGTGTCTGTATCGGGCCGCGGTCGAGCCACCAGGCGAACACCGCGATGCCCGCCAGCGCCAGCACCGCCAGCACCAGGCGCACGAACACGATCTCGCCGACCAATGCTTCCGTCGCGGCGGGGTTGCGCGCGATCTCGCGGGCGCCGAACGAACCCAACCCCTGATCGACCACCAGCACGGCGCACAGCATCACCGCGCCGGCAAACTCGACATAGCCCAGTCCTTCCGGCCCGGCCAGCCGCGCGATGTACGCAAAGGCGACGAAGGTGATGAGCTTGCTGAGCCCTTCCGCGCCGGCCAGGGAAAGAAAGTTACCGACGAGCTTCAAAGGTCAATCCATGGATATGGTTTGAACTACAGGGGCCAACAACGCACGCGATTCAGCGTATATCACACGACTTCAATGTCGAATGTCGAATCAAGAATGGCGAATGGAAACCGCGCCGCGCGGGATGAGTGTTCCTCACTTCTTTCGCGATTTGCCATTCTTCATTCCGTGCGCAGCACGGGTAGGGGCAGGTCGCCGACGTAGCCGCGCCAATCGATGCGCTCGGAAGAGGATAGCGCCTGCGGCGTTTGCCATACTTTGGCCTGGGTCATGGCGCGGGCCAGTTGCAGCGGCTGAAAGGTGATGCTCGGCCACATGAAGATTTCATTGGTGCAGTAGCACTCTTTGGCCTTGATCGACGCGCGGAGCTTTCGCGCCGCGTCGGAATACCAGATCTCGCGGAAACTGCTCCGCCGCAGGTTATCGAGCGGCTGATGCTGTTCGCATAGCGCCACATCCCCGTTGGCGTGGATCACCACGCTGAGAATACCCGCGCGGCAGGGCACCACCTGGCGCTGTTCGCGCGCCGTCTTCACCTTGGCCCACTGGAGCATAGGTTCTACGACCGCGCCGTAGCGGCTCTGCTCGCGCGGCGCCCACAGGCGGCGGACGTATTCGTAGAGCGCTTCGTATTCCGCAAGCTTAGGCCCCTGCAACGTGGGGTTCTTGCGGTCGCCGCGGATCAGCGCCAGGTTGTGGTGCGCCATTTTCGGACAGCGGTCGTACAGCAGCGTGGTCAGTCGCTTGATCTCTTCCATGTTGGTCGAGGTGGCCGTGGAAATCGCGTGAATCTGAAGACGCGGATCCTCCTCCTGCAGCTTCGCCAGCGCGTCGTAGGTCTCCATGGCCTTCTTGAAGGAGTCCTTGGTGACGCGGAAGGTGTCGTGAAACTCGGGCATGCCGTCGAGCGACAGTTCGATGGTGAACAGCCGCAGGCTCTTTTCCTCGAGTGTGCCGCGAATCTGCTTGATGGTCTTCTCGGTGTAATAGCCGTTGCTCGGTACGTAGATTTCTTTCACCCCGTTGGTACGGATGAACTGCCGGCAGACCTCGGCGAAGTCCTTGCGCAGGAAGGGTTCGCCGCCGGACAGATTCAGATTCTCGATCGGCCCCAATTCGTTGGACAACGAAACGATTTCGTCCAGCGTCAGGTCGTCCGGCTTGTTGAGCTCCTGCCAGTAGAAGCAGTGCTCACACTTCATGTTGCAGATGGAGTTGATGAACAGAATAACAAACGGCGGCAACGGCACGTCCGGAATGGCCAGATTCTGCCAGTTGAGGCGCGCGTGCTTCGCCACCCGTTGCGCTACGTGGACCATGTCCCCTCCCCTTCGAATAAGCTGACAGCCCGAAGACCCTGTATCATACCGTTTGCACCGGCCGAAAGCCACTCGCCGCTTGCCATCAGCGTGACACCTGGGCACGAAGTGCCCTTCCCCAGCGGCGCAACGTCAGATAATACCCGCCGCCTTCCAGGACTACGCTCGCAAACCGGCCTGGCGCGCACAGGTAATACGCATCGATCCGCGGCAGCAAACAGGCGCGCTCGCTTCCGGCCCATTTCAGCACGGTTGTACATGAAGCCCGAAAACGCTCGGCCGCGAGGCGCACCGATTTCCGGGAAAGCTTCCCGAACGGGTAGGCAAACGTCTCCGCAGGCCGGTACAGGTGGTCTTCGATCTCGCGCTGGCTGCGGTGCATTTCCTCTTCAACACGGCGCCGGTTGAGGCTGCTCAGGTCCGGGTGGGTGTGAGTGTGCGCGCCGATTTCCCAACCCGCGGCGGCCAGTTCACCGAGCTGCGACCAGTCCATCAGCGGCAGCAGCCCGAGGCGCTCCAGCGGTGGGGCCCAGTCATTGCGCCGCCCCACGTGCCGCGTGACCACATACACCGTGGCGGTAAAGCCGTGTCGCGCCAGCACGGGCAGCGCGTGCCCGTGGTTGTTGGCGAAGCCGTCGTCGAAGGTGAGCACCACACGCTTCGCCGGCCATTGGCCGGACTGCGCACGAAAATCCAGCGCTTCGCGGAGCGTGATGCCACGCAGGCCGTGCTCGGCCAGTAGCGCCATTTGACCTGCGAATTGCTCGGGCGCAACGGAAACCACTGACCCGCTCGTGTCCAGCGAGTGGTACATCAGAATCGCCACGCGCCCGGTTCCAGCCGCCGCGTTGGCCATGCCCGATTCGCTGTTCACCGTCATGGATGGGACATCACCTCGCCCCGGGGTGTTGGCACTCGCTCCACCGGATCACGAGGATTCGGCGGGCCGGACCAATAGCCAAGGAACTCACCCCATGACCACGCCACGCAAAGCAGACCCACGATCGGCATGGTCGTCAGGATTCGACCGGCACTTTGACGTTGACGCCGCATGTGGACAAATGCGCGCCACTTCAACACCGCAGGCAGCAGCGGCGTACTCAGCGCACGAAGCAGACGGTGCCCGGTTCCTGCTTGAGCCGCGCGCGTTTCCGCAAACACCCGGCCCCACTGCACCCGCTCGCGCAGCGCAGCCCACAACCCCATCGCGGGGCGGTGCTGGTACACGACCGGTCGCGGATCGAGAAACAACCGCACGCCGCGGGCGCACAGCGCCCAATGCACCGACGTTTCCTGGTAGGACTCCGCCCAGACATCACGGACCGACTCCAACGCTGCCCGCTGGTAGCTGACGTTGACGTCCGAAACGTACTCCCGCGCGCCGGGCTCGAACGGCCGGCCGTAACGGCCGAAGTCGCAGAAATACCAGGCACGGTTCAGCGGCCGGTCCACGCCGCATTCGATCGCCCCGCCGATGACCGGGTGGGATTGCCCGTGCGCAGCGACAATCGTTTGACACCAATCCGCGGCGGGAACCGCGTAATCCTCGGTGATGGCCACCAGACGGCCCCGTGCCAGGGAAAGCCCCACGGCGCGACGGCGGTCATAGAGTCGGTGGGCATGCGCGGCCACCTTCGGCGATGCGGCCACCCCCAGATCGCCGATGCGGGCCAGTTGGACATTGGGAAACTCGGCCGCCAATGCTTCCACGTCCAACGACCATTGGTCGTAGGGAACGATGATCTCGGCGCCGGTGGACTGCGCCTGGGGGCAGAGTGCTGCCAGGCACCGCCGAGTGCATCCGCCGCCGCCGACCACCGTCACGATCACAGACAGCGGCGGAACGACGTCCGCCGGCTCAGGCGCCACGTTCGCCGCTCGTCGTGGAGGCCGTCGCCGCGCGCCCGGTGGGACGACCCTCCAGGTGGTGCTGCACCGTGCCGACCAGGAAACTCAGCCCGCAATACCACAGATAAAGCCAATGCAACGGCACGACGCGCAAGGTAAACCACCATCCGCGCCGCGCCGCGAAATAGCGGTAAAACGGGGCGTTAATGGCCGTGACCAGAATGAAAATGGCAAGAGTCGACCAACCTGCCAGGGCGAACCACGGCGCCACCGCCACGGCCGCCAGCATCAGGTACGCCAGTACGACACACCATCGTTGCGTTTGCGTCACATTGAGCGTGTCGGGCAGATCCCGGGCGCGGAGCATCAGCTTGGTCCAGGGAATCCCGCGGTCGAAAATGTCGGTCTTCAGCAGGCTCTTGAGCGTCCAGCGCTTGAGGTGCTGGCAGCGCACGCGGTTGTCCAGCACGATTTTCTCGCCGGCCGCGGCCATCCACGTGCCCAGCTCGATATCCTCGATCGCCGGGCGGCGATAGCGCACCTCGTCGAACCCGCCGTATTGGAGGAACAAGTCGCGGCGCATCGCGCCGCAGCCGCTCCAGAACGTACTCACCGCGCCGTGTGATGCCTGGTGCACGTAGTGATGAAACAGGTTCTTGTATTGGGAGAGGAACCCCGGATCGCCCGGCTCGTCGTCGTAAGTGCCGATGACGGCCGCCGCCTGCGGGTTTTCGGCAAACGCCGCGGCGAAGCGCTCCAGCGTGTCTGCGTGGACCACCACGTCGGCATCGATGAACACCACGTAGGTACCGTGAACCGCGGCCACCCCGCGGTTGCGCGCCCGCGCCGGCCCGCCGGGCCCTTCGATTCGCAGGCAGCGAAACCCCTGCCGCTGCACGATCGGCTCAATCGCCTCCGTCGAGCCGTCATCCACCACCAGCACCTCGAAATCGCGACAGGTGGAAGAAGCCAATGCCGCCAGGCACCGCTCCAGATCCCGGCTTGAGTTGTATACCGGCACAATGACCGAGAGCATCGGCCTCGTCACCCCCGATTCGTTTGTTCTCGCCGCTGTCAACGTCGAAGCACCCGTCATCATCTTGCAAGCCCGAGCACGAACTGCCGCGCCGATCCCATTCGCGATTCGCTATTCGCCATTCCTAATCCTGAAAGTATGCCGCCCGGCCGCTGAACAGCCCCTCGGCCGCGGCGGCCGATGCCTGATCGTCGGCAATGCTCTCTCCGGAGCGTTTGCGCACCAGCAGCTCCCGGACCACCCGCAGGTAGTTTTGCAGGAACGGCCCATCGGCGAATTCCGTCTCGAACGCCGTGCGTCCCTCAATGGCCAACCGTTCACGCCATTCCGGCTCGCGATGCATCCGCTGTATCGCCGCGCGTAATTCTCCCTCGGTACGGTAGGCAATTCCGCCCCCGTGCGTGCGTACGATCTCTTCCAACGAACTCTGCGCATAAACGATGACCGGCGTCCGCGCTGAGAACGACTCGGCCACGATGACGCCGAACGTCTCGTAGCACAACGACGGCACGATGGTGGCGATGGCGTGCTTGTACAGCGCCTGCAACTGATCGTGGTTGGTCCGTCCGACGAAGCGAATGTTCTCCGCCCCCGCGGCCAGCACGCGCAATTCACTCTCGTAGTTGCCGGAACCTGCAATGACCAGGTCGATATTCGCCAGTTCCCGAAACAGCGGGATGATCGTCTGCACGCCTTTGATCTTTTCCAGCCGCCCCACGAACAGGAAATAGGGTCGCCCGTCGTTCACCTGTTCGCGGGCGGCCGCGGCCGCCGCCGGTTCCGGGTGAAACAACGGCAACTGGATCATCGTGCCCGCAATGCCCCGCTCGCGGTGCATTCGCATGGTGAACAGGCTCGGTCCGATGAAGGCGTCGATGTGCCGCGTTGCGCGCCGCATCAAGCCGGTGAAGCGCCACCACTGCGGCGGCCGCTTTCCTTGAAGTTGGCAGCGGATGCACGTGGGGCGCGTGCACACCTCGCGGTTCATCCGCCACAGCACGTGCATGGGGCACACCAGCCAATGTTCGATAAGCGTGCACAGCTTCAACCCGCGGCCCATGCGAAACACGTGCGGCCCGCCCAGCAACGACACGTTGTTGTAGTGAATGACGTCGTAGTCCCCGCCACCGAGCCAGCGCCGCAGCGCCGGCTTTTGAAACCACGGACGCCCCGTCTGCTGCACGGCCAGCAGGCCCAGCTTGCCCAGCGGCGTTCGCAAAGCGTGAACGGTTACGTTGGGGTGATCGGCGTAGTCGCCCTTAGGACCCGTTCCCGCGAGCATTTCGTAGGCGGTGGGGCTGTGCACCACGGTGACGCGATGGCCCAGTTTCGCCAGCCCGTTGGCCAGCCGATGGGCGTAGATGCCGTCGCCGCCGAAGTTGTACGGCGGATAGAAGGTGCTGAGCAGGCAGAAGCGCAACGTGTCACTCATGAGTCACTCGGTGTCGGGATTCCGCGATCCGCCGTCCGGTCACTTCGCCGCGAATTCCCGAAACAACGCGACCGCCTGCCGCGCCGATTGTTCCCAGGAGAACGCGCGCGCCCGCACCAGGCTTCTCTGTTGCAAGGCGCGGCGATGGTCGTCGTCGGTCAGCACACGCACCATCGCCCGCGCCAGTGCCGCGACGTCCTGCGGGTCGAACAGCGCGCCGGCCCCGTCCAGCACTTCCGGCAGCGAGCCGCGGTCGCTGGCGATCACCGCCGCCCCACAGGCCATTGCCTCCACCGCCGGCAACCCGAACCCTTCAAGGAACGACGGAAACACAAACGCCTGTGCCGTCGCATATAGGTGCACCAGGTCTTCATCTGGCACGTAGCCGGGGAAGTGAACCCGCCCCGAGAGCCCCAGCCCCTCGGCCTGCCTCACCAGGTCCGCGTGGCAGGTTCGGAACACGTCGCGTTGATAGTCGCCCACCAGCACCACGCGAACGTCGCTCAACCGCACGTCGTCCGCCAGTCGGCCGAATGCCGCAATCAGCGTGTCGAGATTCTTGTGCGGGCTGATTCCGCCGACGGAAAGCAGAAAGCGTTCGCCGGGTTTGAGGCCGTGCCGGGTCAACGCCGCCTCTTGCGCGGCACGATCATCGACCACGCAGAAAACCGGCGACGGCGCCTCCGATACCACCCGCACCCGATCCTGCGGCAGCCCGAACACGCGCATCAACCCCTCGCGCGAAGCCTGCGACACGGTCACCACGGCCGCAGCACGCCGCGCCGCGGCGCGGCTCTTGAGGTTCCAGAAAAACCGGCTGCGGCGATTGTGGAAGATCAGGTGCGGCAGCGTTTCGGCGATGACGTCGTGAAAGGTTACCAGCACCGGCGTGCGCCCGCCCACCGGAAAGTAGGAATAGACCGCGGGAAAAAAGATCAGGTCGAACCGCTCGCGCGCCGCCACCCGCCGCATCACCAGCATGTCGCGCAGCGACCGCCGCCCGTCCGCCGCCGCTGCCTGCGACGGTGCCACCGAAGTGTCACCCACCAGCACCCGCCAGCCCGCCGGAAACGCCGCCCCCGCCGCCGTCTGGCGGTCGCACAACAGCACGAATTCATCGCCGGTGTTAAGGCGCGCCACGGCCGTCAGCAGTTCGCGCGCGAACCGTCCGAACCCGCGCCCATTGCTCCAGCACGTCGCATCAACCCCGATGCGCATCAACGCCATTCAAACCACGGTAGCATCATCAGGAACAGCGAAGCGCACTCGTGCATGTGTCCCGGACGGGCACCGATTGCCGATTTCCAATTGCCAATTGCCAGTTGGCCATTAGCATTTGGCAATTGACTGCGGTCGATCACCGGCCGCTGTTATGACCTGAACCGTATCCCCACGATCCGGTTGTAGATCATCCCGATGGTCCAGCCGATCGCGGCGCCCACCAGCGCGCCGTAGAAGAACCCGACGAACGCCCCCGGCCAGCTCACCGAGTAGCCCAGAAAGTAATGCCGCAGCAGTTGCAGGTGTTCGCCCACGCGCGGCCCGCCCTTGATCAGCAGCCACGCAGTCGCCACAAACAATGCCGACCCGCCCAGCAACCGGCAGATCACCGCCAGAATGCCCGCCTTGATGCGGGCCACCGCGCGACTGACATCTTCCTCAGGCGAACGTGCAATCGTTAATTGTCC
>CAZMVD010000071.1:0-19903 GCA_964569425.1 uncultured Phycisphaeraceae bacterium | reverse complement strand
AAAACCGCCGCCGGTGCTCGCAAAGGATGGTACCCGCAACCGCACCGCGCGGTTGCGGGTACCTCCGCATATTGTCGAATCAACCCTTGGGCTGGGCGCTCGCCGAGCCCTTGGCGATGAGCGAATCGAGATTGCCCTTCATCGCCGTTTCCAGGTCGGCCTTGGCGCCGACGTGCACCGCCGACACGTTGCCGTCCTTGTCCACGATGACCATGGTGGGGAAACCGCTGGCCATGAACTTGCCGCCGATCTCGTTCTTGGGATCGTGCGCCATTTCAAGGTTGGAGCCCGCCTCCTTGAAAATCTTGGCCGCGTCCTCCGTCGAAAACTCCTGCCGCATGGTCTGAACCACGTTCACGAAGCGCACACCCTTGGCCTCATACTGCTGGCGAACACCTTCCACAATCGGCGCCGTCTTCTTGCAGAACCCGCAATTCGGAGCCACAAAGTTCAGCACCGTCGCCGGGTGCTTGCCGAAGTCGGACGTGCCCAACGGCTTGCCCGCCGTCGTGTTGATGGTGAACTCCGGCGCCTTCTTGCCCACCAGCCCTTCGACCGGGCGCTGCTGCTGCTGCCGCGCGGGGGCCTGAGCATACTCCGCCGGAATCGGCTTGCCGGCGAGCAAAGCGTCCAATTGCGCCTTCATGCGCGTTTCAAGGTCCGCCATCGCGCCCACGTTGATCGCGCCGACCTTGCCGTCCTTGCCGAACACCACCATCGTCGGGAAGCCCGACGCACCGAACATCGGCCCGAGCGTGTTGTTCGGGTCCATAAGCACTTCCCCGGCATAGCCCGTGGACTTGAGCACTTCCATGATCTGGGCATCGGGAAGCGGCTGACGCATGGTCTGCTGAACCGCAACAAACCGCACGCCCTTCGACTCATACTCCTGGCGAACCTTCTCCACCACGGGCAGTTGCTTCTTGCAGAAGCCGCAGTTGGCCGCCCAGAAGTCAGCGACCGTCACCGCCTGCTTCAAGGTCTCGTTCGAGAACGGCTTGCCTTCCGTGGTCGTCGCCGAGAACGTCGGCGCCGGCTTGCCCACCAGCGAATCCGCGGGTGTGGGCTGCGGCGTCGGCGGCGTGGGGGGCGTCGGCGGCGTGGGCGCATCCTGCGGAACGGGCCGCCCGGCCAGTAGCGCATCGATCTGTCCCTTCAGCTTGGTTTCCAGGTCGGGCGCAGCCCCGATGTTCACCGCCTCAATGCGCCCCGTCTTGCCCAGCACAACCATCGTCGGATAGCTGCTCGCCTGGAACACCGGGCCGACGCTGTTGCCGTGGTCGATGGCCAGCTCCCCCTGGTAACCCGTGCCCTTGAGCACGTCTTTGACTTCCTCATCGCTGAACGTCTTGCGCATCGTCTGGCTGACCGCGATGAAGCGAACGCCCTTGCCTTCATACTGCTGGCGAACCTTCTCCACCGTGGGAATCTGCTTCTTGCAGAACCCGCAATTCGGCGCCCAGAAATTGAGCACCGCGACCGAGTCCTTCAGCGCATCGTTCGTCACCGGCTTGCCTTCAGTCGTGGCACTGGCAAATGCCCCGGCTGGCTGCCCGACAAGCTGCTGCGCAGGCCGCTGTGGCGGTTGCTGTTGCGCGGTCTGCGGCGTGGGCGAAGCCACGATCGGAATGTTGATGGTCGGCATGTCCGGGTCGTCGGTCTTGAGCACCAACTGAGCGCCGGGCGACGGCTGCGTGTAGCCCGCCGGAATCTCCACGTTGATCGTGTACGCCTTGCCCTCCGTCCGCTCATTGAGTGCCACCTTGAGCACCGGATCCGTCGCACCCGCCTCCATCACCTTCACCGGGCGCGTCCCGTAATTGGTGAAACGCAGCGGACGCACGTACGGACGATCCGCCGTCGTCGCCGGATTCAGCGTCAACGTCGAAGGCTGAATCTCCAGCCGCTGCGGAATCTGCGCCGTGGCCGTGACCGAAATGCTCGCCTGCTCCGAAACGTTCGACGTCAGCGTCACCTCGTGGCGATAATCGCCCGGGGTGTACGGAGGAGTCATGTTGACCTTCAGTTCAAACTCCTTCCCCGGCATCGTTTCGACCAGGGCGAACTTGAACGGACCGACGGACGCCGGTTCCACCTTGAGTTCGAGCTTATTGTCGGTGTTGTTCGAAATCTTGAGCACCCGCTCCTGCGGCTCATCGCCCGCAATCTTTCCGAAGATGGCATTGGTAGGCAGCACGTCCACATAGCGCTTCACCACGCCCGCCACCTTCAACCGCAGATCCGGATTCACCGGGTCGTTGGTCTGGATGGTAATCGCCTTCTCAAACCGGCCGCGCAGCTTGGTGCTCGCCACCGAGAACGGAAACGAGCCCGACTCCCCGGGGGCGATCGTCGAAGGATGCTGGCCCGCAATCGTGCAGCCGCACGCCGGCTTGACCTTGACAATCTGAAGCGGCGACTGGCCTTCATTCTTGACCACAAAGCTGTGCATCAGCGTGGGGCCCATCCAGGTCTCACCGAAGTCGTGCACCGGCTCATCGCACTTCGCAACGGGAATAGGCCCATCGGGCACCGCCGCCGCCTTGGCGGGTTCCTGTGCCTGCGGGTTGCCCGCCTGAGGCATCTCCGCCGGAATCATCTTCCCGCGGCCGCGCTCGTCCGGCTTGGCGAACGCGTCCACCGCCGGCAGCCAGGCGCCGATCATGGCCAATGCCGCCGCCAATACGACGAACCGCTTACCCGCCACACTGTTTCTCATACCTGTCCTCATGTTCTTGTTCCTCGCCAGTGACCTCATGACTCGTGTCCAATCCGTTCCGTCCACACTCCGATGATTCCCACCGCAAAACCGATGATGTGCCCACCCGCCGGGACAATCGGGAGTCCTTCCCGGCGAGCACGAACCGTTCATTCGATCTCATGGTTCATCGGTGGTTATACTGGATGTCGGTTGTGTCATTCAACCTGCCAATGCCCTTGTTACGGGCACGTTACTGGCTTATCGTCCACACGAAATTGCCGAATGAGGCTTCACGCGCGCATCGTACGTTGCGCCGCCGCGCTCCAGCGAAAAGGCCGAAAACGCTTGAATAACAACACTGCCAACCACAACCCCGATGACCAATCGATAGCCAGCTCCGTGCCGCCGCGCTCGCCATCTGAGCGTGGATCGCCGCCTTCGCCCACAACCGCCTTGAGCACCGCACAACGATGCCTGTTGGTGATCGGAGGGTGCGGCCCCCTCGGGCGCATGCCCGCTTCCGGAACGATCACCGTCGCGGTGATCGGAATCCCGCTTTTCTGGGCGACCCGAGGATTATCTCCCGTCGTCTATACCGCGGGCGTGGTGCTCTTCACGCTGGCGTCGGTTGCGATCCATCAGGCCGGCGATCGGCTGCTCGGCGAGAAGGACAGCCGCGCCCTGGTCTGGGACGAACTCGTCGGATTCCTGATCGCCGTGGCCTTTCTGCCCTTCACCTGGCCGCTCGCGGCGGGAGCCTTCTTCCTGGAACGGGCCATAGATATTCTCAAAATCTGGCCTGCGCGGCACGTCGAAGATCACTGGCCCGGCGGGTGGGGCGTGGTCGGCGATGACGTCGTGGCTGGGCTGTACACCGTGGCCGTACTGCACACATTGATCCATTTCTTCCCCCGGCTGGCTTCTCCCACCTTGTGGTAATCCCTCCAAAACGCGATTCACTCGCCGAATCCGATTCAGACTAAACACCGCCCCCGGTCTGCGCATCGCTTTCAGCCGGTTGTGAAACCACGACGACGCGAAAGACACCGTTCTGGACTCCCAGGCGGTCGCTGCACGCGGCGCGCCGTCGGCTATAATGCCGCCCATGACCGCTAAGCACACCGAATCGGGCTCCGCGCACGGCCACCCGGCGAACGCCCTCCACCCCGCGCTCGACGGCACGCCGCTGCGAATCAGCCAACTGGACGAATGGCTCGGCAAGCCGCTCTGCACGCACCTGCACGACAGCGTCCGCGCCCGCATCGCGCAGGGGCACGAAGCCGTGACGCGAATCGCGGCGGGGCAAGTCGCCGCGTACGGCATCAACACCGGCTTCGGCCACTTGTGCACCAAACACATCCCACCGGACCAGTTGCGCACCCTGCAAGTCAATCTGCTCCGCTCGCACGCAGTGGGCGTGGGCCCGCCCGCGCCCCCCGACGTCGTCCGCTGGATGATGCTCTTCAAACTCCACGCCCTCACCCATGGCGTCAGCGGCGTGTCACTCGCAACGGTCGACGCCCTGCGCCGCATGCTTAAACACGACCTGCTGCCCGTCGTCCCTACGCAGGGCTCGCTCGGCGCCAGCGGCGACCTGGCGCCGCTGGCGCATCTGGTGTTGCCCCTCATCGGCGAAGGCCGCGTTGTGCACCAGGAGCAGATCCTGCCCGCGCGCGAGGCCCTTTCTCGTTGCGGCCTCGAGCCCGTCACCCTCGGACCCAAGGAAGGACTGGCGCTCATCAACGGCACCCAGTTCATGGCCGCCTACGCCGCGGAAGTCTGCGTCCGCGCCCGCCGACTCGCCAAACACGCCGACCTCATCGCTACCATGACCCTGGAAGGACTCATGGGCAGCATCAAACCCTTCGATGAACGCCTCCAACGCCTCCGCCCCCATCCCGGCGCGCTGGAATCGGCGTCCAACGTCGTGCGCCTCATGGCCGAGAGCGAAATCCTCCCTTCCCACGCGCAATGCAACCGCGTGCAGGATCCCTACTCGCTGCGTTGCGTGCCTCAGGTCCACGGCGCCTCTCGCGATGCGCTGCGCCACGCCGAACAGGTCGTCGAAACCGAGATCAACGCCGTCACCGACAATCCGGTGATCTTGGACGGCGACGAGGTCATCAGCGGTGGGCTGTTCCACGGACAGCCGCTGGCACTGGTCCTCGACTATCTCGCCATCGCGCTGGCGGAACTTGCGTCGATCAGCGAGCGGCGGACCTATCTGCTGCTGGGCGGTGCGGCCGGCCTGCCGGAGCTGCTGATGAACGATACGGGCATCAACAGCGGGTTGATGATTCCCCAGTACACCGCCGCGGCGCTGGTCAGCGAGAACAAGGGGCTGTGCACCCCCGCCTCGGTCGATTCAATCCCCACCTCGCTGGGGCAGGAAGACCACGTGAGTATGGGCGCCCGCGCCGCGGTGAAGTGCCGGCAGGTGCTGGAAAATGCCGAAACTGTGCTGGCCATCGAGCAGCTCTGCGCTGCGCAAGCGCTCGACTTCCGCGCGCCGCTCAAGCCGGGCTTGGGTCCCCGCCTCGCCCACGCCGAAATCCGCCGCACCATCCCCCACGCCGACGCCGATCGCGACTACGGCAGTGACATCAACGCGGCACTCGCCATCCTGAGAGACCAGCGCGCCCTCCGCGCCATCGAAGATCAACTCGGCACGCTCGACTGACGCTCTGATACCATAAGGCTGCATCGAGACGCTTCCCGTCAGCACTCCGACACTAACGAAGTTCACGTTCGCCCGTCGTCAGTCATCGAAGGGTTCGTGCAACCATGCCCTCGCGCGGGTGGGTGCGCCCTGCGAGCTCATGGCCGGCCGGGAAACAGGGATGAACGTCTACTGGCTCATGCTCATCGCCTTATCGCTCGCGGCGGCGTGGTGGCTCGTGCGCGAACGGCCGGTCGGCGCGCGGCGTGCCCTGCTCATCTTCTGGTGCGCGGTATTGTACGTTCTTCCCTGGCTGGAGGACGGTGCCCAGGTGTGGCAACGGGCGATCCTGACGCTCGCTTGTTGCGCGCTGCTCGCGCCGAAACTCCTCGACACCCACCTCGCCCCGCAGCCGTGGCGAAACCGCCCCGTCGCCGAATGGTTGCGGTACCTGGCAAGCCCGCTGGTGTTGTGTTATCGCCGACACCTTTCGGATCCACGACGGACGAAGACCGACTGCACGCGATCGGTCCTACACGGGGCCATCGAAATGACTCTCGGCGCCATGCTGTTGGCGTGGGCGTTCCGGTTCGATTGGACCCACTGGGGATTCCTGGCGGAACACTTCGTCAAACTCGTCGCGTGCTATCTGCTCCTCTTTGACGGCGCGTTTGTACTTGGAAGCGGCCTGCTCGGTCTCTTGAGCGGGGCGCACATGGACTTCAGCCGGCATCCGATCCTGGCGCGAACGCCGGCGGACTTCTGGCGGCGCTACAACCGAGAAGCGGGGCGTTTTCTCTACGAAGATGTCTTTCGCTACGTTTCAGGTGGTCGGCCCCTCCCCGGTATCCTGCTGCTTTTCCTGTTCAACGGGCTGCTCCACGAGTATCTCGCGCTGGTGATGTCGGGGCGGCTGACCGGTTTTCAAATGGCTTATTTTGGCATTCAGGGATTCGCCGTCGCCGCCACCTGGCGCCGGCGCCCAAGGGGGTGGAGCGCCGCGTTGGCCGTCGCACTCACAGCGAGTTTCAACGTCGCCACGTCGGTGCTCTTCTTTATGAGCGTGAATCTCTTTCTTCCCTGGTATTCGACCCGCCCGAGCGGCCTGGGCGGATGAACCGGCATAACTCAATCCGATCGCCGAGCGACCGTCATCCGATCGTATACCGCGCCAATACCTTACGCACCGCCTCCACCACCCCGCCGCGCGGCGCGGCAAACTGCGCCGGCTGCTCCTCCAGCCACTTCTTGCGGTCCGCCCCCACTTCCTTCGACAGCTCCTCCCCCAGCCGCAGGTCCTTGATCGAAACCTGGCCCTGTTTGACCTCGTCCTCCCCCACCACCACCGCCACGCTCTTGCCGCTCTCGGCCGCGTACTTGAACTGCTTGCCGATCCCCTGCGTGCCCACGTACAACTCCGCGTTGATCCCCGCCGAGCGCAATTCCGCGGCAATTCTCTGGTACTCCGCGGTCAAGTTCTTATCCAGCCGCGTGACCAGCACCGGCGCCGTCGCCGAACGCACCTCGATCTTGCCCAGCGTGAGCAGCGCCGCCAGCAGTCGATCCACGCCGATCGACGCGCCGGTGGCGGGCATCTTCTGACCCGTGAACCGTTGCACCAGGTCGTCGTACCGCCCCCCGCCGAACACGCTGCCGAATTGCCGCTTGGCGCCGGTTTCGTCAACAATGTCGAACGTCAGTACCCCCTCGAACACCGGACCGGTGTAATAGGCCAGCCCGCGCACCACCGTCGGGTCGAACTGCACGCGATCTTCGGCATACCCCGCCGCCGACAGCGCCGCGTCGATCTGGCGGAGTTCGTCCACGCCTTCCCGGCCTACGCCACTGTCGCCCACCACTCGTGCCAGCGCGTCGCAAACCTGGGACCGCCGACCGGTCGGCGTCGACAGGTAGGCCAGCACCACGTCCGCCTGTTCGGCGCTCAGCCCCGCGCCCTTGGTAAAGTCGCCCGATTCGTCCTTTCGCCCCGCGCCCAGAAGCTGCCGCACGCCCTCCAGCCCCACCCGGTCCAGCTTGTCAATCGCGCGCAGCACGCCCAGCGCGGCTACCCCGCCCATCCCCGACACGCCGGCCACCCGCTCCAACACGCCGTTGAGCACCTTGCGGTCGTTCACCTTGACCGCGTAATCGCCCACCGCAATGCCCAGTGCCTCGAGCGTGTCACACATGACCATGCAGCACTCGGCGTCGGCCAGCATCGACCCCGTGCCGACCGAGTCGAAATCGAACTGGTAAAACTCGCGAAACCGCCCCGGCCCCGGCTTCTCCATCCGCCACACCGGCCCCACCTGGTAGCGGCGAAACGGCGCCGGCAGCTCGCGGTTCATCGCCACATACCGCGACAGCGGCGCCGTCAGGTCGTAACGCAACGCGATCCACTCCTCGTCTTCGTCGCGGAAAGCGAAAATGCCCCCGTCGGGCTGATCGGCCTCGGGCAGGAACTTGCCCAGCACGTCCACGTATTCCAGCGCCGGCGTCTCCAGCGGCACGTACCCGTACCGCTCATACACCTCGCGGATGCGCGCGATCATCCAGTCCCGCGCCCGCACCTCGCCCGGCCCGATGTCGCGAAAGCCCTTCAGCCGCCGCGGCGTCGTCCGATCACTTCTGCTGGGTTCACTCAATGGCCTTCCTCCGCCGGCACATCCTCCCGGCGCCGGCCAGTCTAATCCAAAAGCGCGACCCGCGACAAACCTCGGCCCCTTCCGCCGCTTCGGCTGAACGAAAGAGTAGGAGTAGGTCGTGCTCCGCCCGCCGCAATGCTCGCGATCGGCGCTACAGAATCTTCGCCGGCGTGCTGGAGGTAGGGCGGGCTCCGCCCGCCGCAATGCTCGCGATCGGCGCTACCGGAACTTCGCCTGCGCCGCCGTCCGGCCCTCGAACGAATCGGCAAGCGGATGGCAGCAGGAACTCGCAAGGGAATCTCGAAAGATTCGGCAACTCGACCCCACAGGAAACGGCGAAACGACCCCGCAGGATTCGACGATGGGCTCCTGCAGAAATCGGCAAAACGACTCCGCACGAATCGACCAAGCGCCCCTGTAGGACTTGACGATGGGACCCCGCAGAAGTCCTCGGTAACCGGCTCGCGTGGCATTCGACCCCGCAGGGGTCCACGGTGATAGCCGGGGGTTAAGCGCAGCGCAACCCCCGGTAACCGGCCCGTGTTCAATTCGACCCCGCAGGGGTCGACGCATCCCGGAATTCAATGACCGCACGGCAAACCCGCGCCGCCGGGCGCGAACGGAGCGAAGGCGAAACCCCACGGCGCGCGCCGCGGCGCGCCGACCAACCCGCGACGGTCAGCAGCGCCAGAGTCAAGAGTGCGCCCGGTTCAGGAATGATCCCGAAATGTAAATCATCAAACCCGGCGCGATCTTTGTAAACGGTTACCGAGTAAATCAATGAGTCCGGCGAATAGAGGCCGAAAAAACCATACGCCAAATCGTCCTCGCTTCCAAAAACATCACCATCGACTATCCCGTCCACCAGATGGCCATCAAATGCCACGATGCCGATTGAACGACCTGCGTTGTCAAACGCCGAAAGTAGAACAGGGCCGGCATTGACATTGGTAATCGTCGCCAATCCGATTGCGTTCACCGGCACTACAAAGTCAAGCCGAAAGGCGTTATCGAGGGAAATGTGGCCCAAGAAGTTTGGGGAAGATCCAGCAAGCTGATGAGCAGCATGGGAAAACGCGCTCGAGGCGGATGTTCCAACAAAAGGTGGAAAGCCAAGTCCCGATGAGTCAATTGTTACACCCGCTGATGCGTATTCCGCGGGATTCAAGTGAAAGACATTACCGGGATCGAGAACGATTGGCGTACCGTCACCTCGCGTTTCGAAGTCGATCACGGTGAAGTCGCCGACGAACTGCGCGCGGTCGCTGATGACCTGCACCGCCCCGGCCTGCGCCGCGCCGGCAGCGCCCAGGATCACCGCGATGCCGACGGGCGCCACCGGCCGCGAACGGAGCGAAGGCGAAACCCCACGGCGCGCGCCGCGGCGCGCCGACCATCCCGCGACCGCCAGCAGTGCCAGCGTCATCAGCGACCCCGGTTCCGGAATCATTCCAAAATGCAGATCGTCAAAAAGGGTGATATCTTTTCGAAGAGTAGCCGAGCCGATCATGACATCAGGCGAATAGATGCCGATGAAGCCGTACGCGAGGTCGTCCGCCATTCCATAATCGGCACCCGGAATTACCCCGTCGATCAACGAGCCACCGAACGTGATACTGGCTATTGGACGACTCAGAAAGTCGTAGATATCCAACGTAACATCACCTGCATTGATGACGTCAAATACCGCGATCCCGACGGCATTAACTGGCCGGGCAAATGCAAAATGCAGCAAACTTAAGAATGATCCATCGAAGAGAGCGTTTGGAGGAGAGCCAGCGATCATCTGTCCTGCGTGTAACTGGGCGCTTGGACTTGTATTGAGTATTCTGGGCTGCGCAAACCAAGAAGTTGATGATGTAATCTGAACGCCAAGAGATAGGAATTCGTTCGCGTTAAGGTTTAGTTGGCCTCCAGGGTTCAGGACAATCGGCGTTCCGTCGCCCCGCGTTTCGAAGTCGATGACTGTAAAGTCGCCGACGAACTCCGCGCGGTCGCTGATGACCTGCACCGCCCCGGCCTGAGCCGCGCCGCCGAACACCAGCGCCCCGACGAACCACACCGCTACCAAAGCGCCTGACCTCCACGACATGGTCATTCTCCCGAAATGGCGTCCCCCGCATGCACGTGCGTCCGATAGTCCATTCTACCCCGCTCGCGGCGCGATTTCACGACAAAACACACCCATCCGCCCGGGCGGGTGGCCGCGTCCTCGGCCGGCCCACCCCCGGCCGACCCAGTCGCCCGGGAAATCCCGCTGCAAGTTCCGTGCCAATACGCCCCCCCGACTCCCGCGCGCGGATGGCTACATCGCCCATCTTGTTGCCCGCAGCGAACAAAGTCACGCCCCTCGGCCGGTCGGCCGCTCCGCCGTTTCGCACCACCCGCCCGTCGCACTCCGCGCCACCGGTTCCATCCGCGGGGCGGCTCCCCACCCGCCCGACTTGCCTCACAGGCGAACGTGGGCCATAGTGCCCCGATGCAACGGAACCTCCTGGTCACCGCGGGTTGCCTGCTGGTCGCGCTGGGCGCGGCCGGTATCCTGCTGCCGCTGCTGCCCACCACCCCGTTCCTGCTGCTCGCCGCGTATTGCTTCGCGCGCTCCAGCCCGCGCCTGCACGAGTGGTTGCTGAAGCATCGCCGCCTCGGCCCCTATATTCACGCCTTCCGCCACCGCACCGGCCTCACCCGCGCACAGAAGGTGCGCATCGCCGCGTCCTTCACCACCCTCATGGCCGTGAGCTTCTACTTCGCCCCCCAGACCGCCCTGCGCGCCCTGCTCGCGGGCATCTGGCTGTTCTGGACCGTCATCCTGGTTCGCATGAAAACCTTGCCCCAGCCCGCCCCGGCGAACCTGCCCGCCACCCACGATCAACCGCAATAAATCCGGCGTAATAGCTCCACCCGCCCCGCAACGTCCGGCACCCTTCCGTCACAACGCCGCCGCAAGAATCCGCCGGTGCGCCGTGGAAAACGCCAGCGCCGCGCGCTCGTCGGCATCGGCCCATTGCCGCGATGGCAGCTCGTTCTCAACCTCCCCCTCCACCCGCCCCGTGTACACGTCAAACGTCATCACCCGATGGGTCAGCACATGCGTCACGCTCGCAATCCGCTTCGCCCTGCCCGCCGGCCGCACCCCCTCCTGCGCAAGCAGCGCCCGCAAGGCACGCCCCGGCGCCGCGCCGTTGTTCAGCTCCACGTTCGGCAGCTCCCACAACCCGGACCACAGTCCCCCCACCGGTCGCCGCCGCACCAGCACCCGCCCCTCGCGCATCATCACCGCCGCAATCAGCTTCACCTCGCGCGGCGCCCTTCGACCCTCCCCTCGCAGCGGCAGCATGTCCTGCAAACCGTCGCGCCGCGCCACGCACTGCCCCGCCAGCGGACACCGCCCACAATCTGGACGGCGCGGCGTACACACCCCGCTGCCCAGGTCCATCCACGCCTGGTTGAAATCGCCCGCGCGCCGCGGCGCCAGCAGCTCATCGGCCAATCCTTGAATCGCCGCCCGCCCCGCCGGTGACAGCACGTCGTCCCTCACGCCGCACAACCGCGCAATCACCCGCGCCACGTTGCCATCCACCGCCGCCCGCGCCTCGCCGCCGGCAATCGAAGCAATCGCCGCCGCCGTGTAGTCGCCGATCCCCGGCAGTTTCCGCAGCGCGTCAAACGTCCGCGGCACCTCCTGCCCACACGCGTGCAATTGTTGCGCGGCGCGGTGCAGGTGCAGCACCCGCCGATAGTAGCCCAGCCCTTCCCACGCCTTGAGCACTTCCTCCTGCGCCGCCCGCGCCAGCGCCCCCACGTCGGGAAAGCGCTTCAGAAAACGCTCGTAATAGTCGCGCACCGTCTCCACCCGCGTCTGCTGCAGCATGATCTCCGCCACCCACTGCGCATATGCATCGCCCGCCCGCCGCCGCCATGGCAGATCGCGCCGCGCGCGGTCATACCAGCGCAGCAGCGCCCGACGAATGGCCAACTGTCGATTCCGGTTCAGAGATGCTCGTCGCGCGCGCACCGCACCGCGCCCCGCCGATGCGCCAGGCGTCGCTTTCATCGGCCGCGCAGCTTCAGCCCGCATTGCGCACAATAAACGGCATGGGGACGGTTGATTTCCTGGCAGCGCCGGCAGCGCCGCCCACCGCCGCCGCGCGAAGAGGTCGCCAGAAACACAATCACCGCGATCGCGACGACGAACACCCAGCGCTCGTCTTGAAAGGGCATCATGGCCGCGGCAAACCAGATCACCGGAGTTCCCCTCGGGCCGTAAGAGACGCGCGCCCGCCGTCGCCCGGCGAACCCCGGACGAAAGCCCGCGCAGCGAAACGGCCGGCTATGCAGTATAGCGCCCGCGCCGCGTGGAAACAACGGATTTCACTGCGAACGACGTTACGGGGGCGGCGGCTCGGGCTCTTTCTTCTCGCGCCCCTTGGTCAAGTTGAGCGCCTCGCGCTTCAGCCGGTGGAGCAGTCGTCGCGCCCACAAAAACTCGGTCCCCAGCACCGCCAGCCCGATCGGAACCACCACAATGGCCGGCACGCCGGGAATCACCGCCGCCGCAATGCCGAAAAGCACAATGCTCACCCCGATGACCGTGATCACCACCCTCCGGGCATGACGGTAGGTGTAGTTGATCAGCCGTTTCATGGCAGCGGCGCTATCCCTGGGGGCCGCCTTCGCGTTTCGCGGCCCACACCGAGGCGCCGATGCCCATGCCCAGCATGGTCGCGATCATCGCCAGCGACACCGGCGTGGGAATCGGGTAATGGTGCGAGAGGATCATCTTCACGCCGACATAAGCCAGCACGAACACCAGGCTGATGCGCAAATAGCGGAACTTGTCCATGATCGCCGCCAGCGCGAAATAGAGCGAACGCAACCCCAATATCGCGAACGCGTTCGAGGTGAACACCAAGAACGGGTCCTTGGTAATCGCAAATATCGCCGGAATGGAATCGACCGCGAACAGCACGTCGGTGCTCTCCACCACCAGCAGCACCAGAAACAGCGGCGTGACCGCACGCTTTCCGTCCACGTGGGTGAAAAAATGGTGCCCGTCGTAGTGGTTGCTCACCGGATACCAGCGCCGCGCCAGCTTCACCAGCGGGTTTCGCTCCGGCTCCACCTGCGCCTCGCCCGAAAGCAACAGCTTGATCGCCGTGAGAATCAGAATCCCCCCGAAGACGTAGATCATCCAGTCGAATCGATGGATCAGCGCCGCGCCCGCCGCAATCATCGCCCCGCGCAGCACCAGCGCGCCCAGAATGCCCCAGAACAGCACCCGATGCTGATACTGCGGCGGCACCGCGAAGTAATTGAAAATCAGCGCGATCACGAAAATGTTGTCCAGGCTCAGCGACTTTTCGATGACATAGCCGGTGAAGTATTGCAGCGCCGCGTCCTTGCCCTCCAGCGGGTGGCCGATCGCGGTCCCCAGCCCCAGCCAGTGATGCTGGTAACCATAGAATATGAACACGTTGAACAGCAGGGCGAGGAAGATCCAGAACGCCGTCCACGCCAGCGCCTCGCGCGTGCCGATCACGTGATCGCGCTTGTGAAACACCCCCAGATCGAGGGCCAGCAGCCCCACGATGAAGATGATGAAGCCCAGCCATATCCAGATCATAGATTCGTGATCGCTGGAGCGACGAGCCGGCCGGCCGCAACCCACCGATTCTTGGCGGCGACACCGCCGCCGCCCGGCCCGCGCCCAGGCCGACCCCCGGCAAGGCGGGCATGGTCGTCGGCGTCATGGCGGCTGTCAAACGGATGCACGGCGCTTTTTGGGGGACGGAATCCGGCAAAGATTCGATCGGCGGCCGGGCGCGGCACCGTTGCGCCGCCTTTGGTCGCGGGGCGGTCACGCGGAACCGCTCCATAGCGGTCGCGGCTCCAACCAGCGCGACGGCCGTGTGCCGCCGCACACCAAGCCGCGGAGCGGTTTCGACTTCGCGCGCAGTGGGGGCGCGCGGGTCCGCCCGTCGGCCCGCGAACCGGCGCAGCATGCTGTGCGGTCGCACAACAATGGGTTCGTTCTGTCAACTTCTTTACTGAGTGTCATATATATGGCACTTTCTGACGGGGGTCATTCCCGAGCGGGGCTGGTGCGCCCGCATGCGGGACCCCCGCGCGCGCAACCTGGCGCAAACCCGTAAGCAAGACCATAATCGGCGCGCGCTTCGCGCGATGTGCGATGGGATCAAAGTCATGGCGGAATGGGGAATGGGGAACCAAAAATGGCGAACCGACTTGATCTTAGGGATCAACAACCGCCCAGGCACCCACTCCCCGCGCGGCTCCAGCCTCGGTCGCTACTCCTTCCAGGTCTATGTCAGTTCCATTCGTGTTCTTCGATAACCGTTGGCCATGGGGACATTCCGGACTTCACTTCCAAAGCGGGTGGGCGGCCCAGTCCTTTGTCATACCCATTCGGCTCAGTGCGGCGGGAGCGTCGGGCGGGTTTGCAAGTTGCGCGTGCAACCGCACCTTCCATTCCTCATCAAAGGGCGTCACGGCCGGGCACTTTCGCAGCATGACGAAGAGCATCAAGAGCGTGGCAAACAACCGATCGTTTCCGGGAAGAAACGGCGGACTCCACGCGTTTCCCTCCGGGAGCGCTGCTTTGATTGACCACTCGCGGTCCCAAATACGAGAATGGTGCGCACACAGGTTGCGCACGTAGACAAGGTGGTGCAACCAGCTTTGCATGTTCAGGGGCTGCAGCCCATAGCGTGAGGCGATGGCTCGCTGATCCGCACGGCGCATGCCTTTGAACATAATGGACAAGGCGCCGAAAGACACCACCTCGGTCATCATCCAGACGGGGAGGTCCGGGAACCCGGCATAGTTATCCTTGAAATGAAGTACGAAGGGTTCGTGGGATCGAATCGCTTCGTCACGAAGCTTCTTCAGCCAGGTAGCGTGGTCGAATCTCGCAAAGAAGCTGATCGCTAACGTGTGCCCGAACACGCCGTGCGCGCGGCCGAAGTGATGCGCGGTTGCTGTTCTAATGTCCAATTCAATCAGTTCGAGCGCTTCCGTGACAAGGTCGCGGAGATATCGATCGAACTCGTACGACTCACGGACCCTTTCAAAGGTCGTGCCGTCCACGAAGCGATGGCGTGGCTGCTCGAAAGCAAGGCAATAGCCGCTGAACCGGTAGTAGTTAATATGTGACAGGAATTCGGCGGCCCGTCCTACGTCGCCGACGATGAGCCCGCGACTCTGGAGCAGCGCGACCTGATCGGCACAGGAAAGCCAAGGCTTGGCGTAAGCCGGCTTGGCGGGCGAGTCGGCCATCACGGTAACCCCCTCGCCAGGCATCGTGATGGCGCATAAAAAAACTCGCCCTTTATGCGCATCACCCTTGCGGGCGAGAGGCGCGGCGAGTGTGTTACCAATAGTATCGGAAGTCGCTCGGCATTAGTCAAGCCCTTCCGTCGCAGAATCCCGAACGGGCACGAAGTTGCCGAATGAAGTCCCGCTGACTCCATCATGCCAAGGTCCACCGGATTGCCAACAAACGCTGAACGGCGAGCCGCTGTTTCAGGTGCTGTTTGATCCTTTTGACCAGTTCCTCCTCGTTGCCGGTCGAAGCTGTCCAGGGTTTCCGCGCGTTCCCGGCCCGCTTCGCGCCAATGCTGGGCGAACGTGATCGCCCGCTGACGAATCTCGTCCCATGAAAGCGGCAAGAACTTCTCCTTCGAGGAGTTGGCAAAGAAAACAAGATCGTGATCGTAGCGCCGCCACGCAAACGTCGCAACGTCCCATGTTCTTGGAAACGCACCCCCGCCGCAATGTGAAACCAGGCGCGGCTTCTCATCGCGTAGACACCCCGCGCCACCGTTGTATCATCGCGGGTTTGCCCTGCGCGGGCTCGGCGGCGTTGGCCGGCACCGGCGGGGCGCGGGCGCCGCCATTACCGGCGGACCTGCGGCTTTTGCCCATGATCACCCTCCACGCACTCTGGAACAACGGAAACCTCCACCTGTTCGGCGAGCGCCCCGCCGCCCAAGAACCATCCGACCCGCGCTTCACCGCCCAAGGACCATCCGACCCGCCACCCACCGCCGCCGCCCCATCCGCACCGTCCGGCCGGCAAACCGAAACCGCTTCCGCCGCGCCGCACCCCGATGTTCCCCCGAACCCCCCGGCCCAAATTGCCGCCGATTCACCTCCCGCCCCCTGGCCGCTCGCCCTGCCGCTCGACGAACTCCGCCGCGTCCTCGGCGACTTCTGCGACGGCCTGCTCATCTCCGGGGCGGAGCCCGCCACGCTGGAACTCTCGCTGCCCCGGACAACGGATCGCTTTCTCCCCAGTACCGATGGCGAGCGGCAAGAGCCGCGCGGCAACCGCGAAGCGGCAGCCATCACGATCCAGCCAACCGCGCAGCCCGATCGCGACGACGGCGACGCCACACAACCGGACGATACGCCGCGCGCCGCCGAAGCCCGGCCGGCGCCCTGTGCCGTTCCCACGTTGGTGCTCGACGCCGCCGATGCCTACGACCTGCTCACCTCGATGCCCGACTACCTCTCCGAAGCCGTTCGCGCCGGCGATTCACTCCGCTATTGGCGCAAACTGGCGCTGTTCGTCACCGCACTGCTCGCCCGGCAGCGCTTCGTCCCCGCACTGCACCACGCCGGCGGAGAGCGCTTTCGCGCCTACTGGCGCATCATGGTCGAAGAAGACGCGGCCGCAGACCAGTTGCACCAGTTGATCGCCGCCATGCCCCCCGTCTGCCTGGCCCATCGCCCTCCCCAGCCGCGCGCCGCCGCCAGCGTGGTCGACAATTACCTGTGGAGCAGCGTCGATACCCTCGTGCGCCGCTGCCTGGAGGGCGACGAACTGGTCCACGCCATCCACGAACGCAGCGAAGGACCCGGCCCGTTGCAGATGCGCTGGCTCCGCGCCCTGGTAAGCGACAATGCCATTCTCGACGGACCGGCCGAACAGGTCCGCGCCATCTACCAGACCGTACACGCCTGGCTCTCGCGCCTCGATCCACAGCAGCCCCAGCGCAGGTTCCGCACCTGCCTGCGCCTCGAAGAGGTCGCCCCCGAAGACAGCCCCGCCCATGCGCCCCAGCCGCCGCAGCGCGCTCCCGCGTGGCGGCTCAGCTTCCAGTTGCAGCCGCTCCACGGTGAAAGCGGCGATCCGATCGACGCGCGCACCTTCGGCGAACCGCTCGACGACGCGCCCGCCATACTCGAACGACCCTTGACCGAAGGGCTTTCACAGCTCCGCGCCGACCTGGCGGAAGCGGCACGCTTCTTCCCCCGGCTCGCCCCCTGCGCCGCCGCCGACGGACCCCTGGAATGTTCCCTCTCGCTCGAAGAGGCGCACTGCTTCCTGCGCGACGCCGCCCCCATGCTCGAGGCCGAAGGGTTCAGCGTGCACACCCCGCGCTGGTGGCGCGCCGACCGCCCCCGATTGCGCATGTTCCTCGAGGTGCGCCCCGCCGAAGGCGCCGCCCCGGTCACCCCCGGCACCCTGCGCCTCGACGCCCTCGTCGACTATGACTGGCGCGTGGCACTCGGTGACGATTACCTGTCACCCGAGGAAATCGCCGAACTCGCCCGCACCAAAGAACCACTCGTGCAGCTCCGCGGACGCTGGCTCGAGGCACGCCCCGCCGAGTTGCAGGCGGCGCTCGCCTTCCTCCGCCGCACCGAACCGGGCCGGCTCACCCTGCTCGAAGCCCTCCGCCTCGGCTACACCGCCGACGACCTCGAAAGCGGACTGCCGCTCGCCGGGCTCCGCGCCCACGGCTGGATCGAACGCTTCATCCAGGGAACCGCCGGCGACGCCCTGGTCGAACTGCTCGCCCCCCCGCCCGACTTCCACGGCGCGCTGCGCCCCTACCAGCTCCGCGGCCTCCAGTGGCTCGCCTTCCTCTCCGGACACGGACTCGGCGCCTGCCTCGCCGACGACATGGGGCTGGGAAAAACCATTCAGCTCATCGCCCTCCTGCTCCACGAACGCGAGCGCGAACCCGACGCCGGGCCCACCCTGCTCGTCGTGCCCATGTCGCTCGTCGGCAACTGGCAGCGCGAACTCAGCCGTTTCGCGCCCGGCCTGCGTGTCATGGTCCATCACGGCCTCGACCGCCTCACCGGCCAGAGCCTCAGCGACGAAGCCGCCGCCCACCACGTGGTCATCGTCACCTACGGGCTCACCCATCGCGACTTCGAACACCTGGCGTTGATTCGCTGGCGGCGCATCGCCCTCGACGAAGCCCAGAACATCAAGAACCCCGCCGCCAAGCAGGCGGTCGCGGTGCGCAACCTGCCCACGGAACACCGCCTCGCGCTCACCGGAACGCCCGTGGAAAACCGCCTCAGCGAGCTGTGGTCGATCATGGACTTCCTCAACCCCGGCTACCTGGGTACCGCCACCGATTTCCGCCGCCGCTTCGCCGGACCCATCGAACGCCGCCACGACGTCGACCGCATGGAGCGCCTCCGCTCCCTCATTCGCCCCTTCGTCTTGCGCCGCCTCAAGGACGACCCCTCCATCCAGGTCGACCTTCCCGAAAAGCTCGAGATGACCGTCTTCTGCAACCTCACGCGCGAACAGGCCGCGCTGTACGAGGCCGTACTCGGCGACATGATGGCCCAGATCGAACGCACCGGCGGCATCCAGCGCCGCGGACTCATCCTCGCCACCCTTATGCGCCTCAAACAGATCTGCAACCACCCGGCCCACTTTCTCGGCGACGGCTCCGCGCTCACCGGGCGCAGCGGCAAGTGCGAGCGCCTCACCGAAATGCTCGACGAAGTGATCGCCGAAGGACACCGCGCCCTCGTCTTCACCCAGTTCCGCGAAATGGGCCACCTCCTCGAACGCCACCTCGCCGAAACCCTCCGCACCCGCATCCTCTACCTCCACGGCGGAACCTCCCAGCCGCAGCGCGACGAACTCGTCGACCGCTTCCAGACCGGCGCCGCCGACACGCCCATTCTGCTCCTCTCGCTCAAAGCCGGCGGTCTGGGCCTCAACCTCACCGCCGCCAATCACGTGTTCCACTACGACCGCTGGTGGAACCCCGCCGTCGAAGATCAGGCCACCGACCGCGCGCACCGCATCGGACAGCTCCGCCAGGTGCAGGTACACAAGTTCGTGTGCATCGGCACCCTGGAAGAGCGTATCGCGGCCATGATCGACGAAAAAAGATCGCTGGCCCGGCAGGTCATCACCGGCGGCGAGGAGTGGATCACCGAACTGTCCACCGACGCACTGCGCGATCTGTTTACGCTCTCGCGCGAAGCCGTCGCAGACGATTGAGCGCCGCCGGCTGCGGCGCGCCCTTGAAAACCCTCCGCGCATCGACCCGGCTGCCGGTCGCTGCCGGCAAAGCCTCGCGAACCGTGGAGGCAGCCGAATGGGAGACGGACAATGATCGACGACCGCCCTTCGCACACAACCTCCGCCGCGCGCGAAAGCAACGCCCCCGCCGCGCATGCCCTGGACGCGGAAGATGCCGCGGCCCCGTCTTGTGCAGGCTTCTGGTCGTGCGGCGCCGGCTTCGATTCCGTTCAGCCGCACGTGCAGCCCCCCGAGGCTCCGCTGGCGCTTCTGGAAAAACTGGGCCCGTCGCCGTTTGAACGCGGCGGCTTTCCCCTCATCGGCTTTCTCGCCACCACCTACGAAAAGGTCAGCCGCTTCGCACTCGAAAAGGGCGGTTATGTTGACTTGCCCCACGAGGAATCGTAGAACTTCGCGTCGCCGCGGCACCACGGCAAGGGCGGCCGCGCGCTGCGGCGCTGGAGTGCCGACTCCCCACACCGCCGACTTAGCTCAATGGCAGAGCACAGCTTTCGTAAAGCTGAGGTTGTGGGTTCGACTCCCACAGTCGGCTGTCGTCTCGGTCCGGAAAACACATTGACCCACACGGT
>CAZMVD010000070.1:0-20139 GCA_964569425.1 uncultured Phycisphaeraceae bacterium | reverse complement strand
CCCGAAGGCGTGAGGCGTGGGGCAAGAGGGGTGAGCCGACGGGTAGGGCACGAACTCGCGCCGAAAAACGCCCAAACGCCGAAATCGGCAATCGGCAATTGGCAATTGGCATTCCGCAATCCGGTGATCCGTTCGCGCCTCCTTCCCAGCGCGCGCCCGCGATGTTGTTCTCTCCGGCCTATCGGTGCCCCCGCACCGCCCGCCCAGCAGCGCCCCCGGCCGCGGGCGCGCGGCAGCGCCGCACGCCCCCGAACCATGAGTGCCACGCCGTGGCACTAGGAAAGAAAGATGACAAAACGAAGCCATTTTGTGCGACCGCACAACACCCTCACTACAGCGTCACTCGCCGAAAAACACTCTGTCTTGCTCCGCCGGACGCTCAGGTGGTAGTGGCACGGCGCGCGAAACGGATGCCCTGTTTGAGCGCGGTCCAGGCGCTCGCGGGTAGCGACGCGTAATCGGCGACGCTGACCGCACAAACGCCCACGGCGGCGAGCCGCTGCATACCGGCGACCACGTCCGGAGCGGGGCTGGAACGCAGGAGCGACGTGGTGAGTTCGACTTCGAGAGGCGGCCGCGAGCCGAGCGATTCCGCGGGAAGTTCAGTCCAGGCGGCGATGGGGACGATGGCGGCGGGGAGTGGCGTTGGGCCTGCCGATGCCTGCAGGACGTTTGAAGACCGGACGGTCATGGGATTGGGCTCTGCATCGACCGGCTGGCGAGCCGGTCCCACAGACGGCTGGAAAGCCCGGCCCATCGCAATATGCGCGCTGTCGACGAGTACATGCAGGTCCAGGCTGGTTGAGTCGGCAAGGCGGTTGAGGAGCGCGGCGGCCGTTTCGGATTGCCACGCGAGGTAACGCTGTAACACCGGATCGTCCGGCACGGCGCGCCGGAGCACGGCCTCCTCCATGCTGCCGGCCGCGCGGCGCTGGAGGTAGTTCTGAACCGATCGCCGCGCCGCCGCGGCATCCACTGCGGCGCCGGCCTGCTGAACACACGATTCGCAAAAACACAGGCCCAGCAACGCGCGGTCGGTAGGTGCCAGGCCAAAGGGGGCGGCGAGCGAGTCGGCCCCCGCTTCCGCCCAGCAGGAGATGAGATCGCGCACCACCACGCCGGCTACCCCGGGCCGCGCGGCGAGGTCGGCCACGAGCGCGCCCAAGAACGCCTGCACGTCGGGGTTGGAGAGGCACAGGGCCGATTCCGATTGCGCGGCGAGGGCGTTCTTGACCGCCAGGGCCGGGTGGCGAAGTGCCATGCGTCCGACACGTGTCGCCGAGACCGTGGCCCGCAACCGCAGCCCGCGTGCGGCGCAGGCCTCACCCAGGCGGGCGAGCGGGTCGCGCTTCTTCACCCAGTCGGAGACCACCGGCTTGCAGCGGGTGTCGGCGTAGCGTTGCGGGTCGGGCGGAAAGTAGAGCCCGCCGCGCGTGCGGAAGATCCGGGATTCGTCGCCGCGGCGCTGCCATTGGACGAGCGGTCCGCCGGCGGCGCAGACAGTTACGCCGGTCATGCCGACTTCGCCCTGAAGGAAGTCCAGTGCGTGGGCCGTCGCCTCATGCACGAGGTCCCACGGATTGACGGTCACCCAGGTTTGCATGGCGCATCGGCTCGCTTCAGAAGTTCCGCGCCGGGTCCGTGAACTGCATGTCGAGGATCTGCAATTCGACGGAGCGGCGGCCGTTGAATTCGTTCAGGATCGGCTCAAACGCCAGCCGACAGCGGCGGTGCTCTTTGAGATCTTCGAGGTGGCCGGCGAGTCCGAAGCCGATGCCCTTCAGCGTGACACCTTCATGGCAGAACGCGGCCTGGAGGTGGTCGCTGTTTTTTCCGACACAACGCGGCTCGCCAACGACCTCGACCCAGTCGGTGGCGAGGCGCGGTCGCGGATTGCCCACGCCGAAGGGACCGAGGTTGAGGATGGCTTCGGCGGTGGGCATGTCCATCTCGCGGAGTCCCACTTCGGCATCGAGCCGCAGGCGGGGAATGAGGTCGTCGCCGGTAAGCCGGTTGTTGGCCACCTCGACGAAGGCGCGGGCGAATCCATCGACCCGGTCGGAGGCGATGCGCAATCCTGCGGCCATGGCGTGTCCGCCGAAGGAGAGGAGGTGTTCTCCGCACGCTGCGAGCGCTTCGGCGAGGTTGAAGTGCGCCACGCCGCGGGCGGAACCCTGCCCTTCGCCGTTGTGCAGCGCGATCATGACCACAGGGCGGTGGAACGCATCGACCAGCCGCGCGGCGGCGATGCCGATGACGCCGGGGTGCCAGCCTTCGGACGCCACCACGATGGCGCGGCGCCCGTCGCCAGCCAATCGGTCGCGCTCGATCATTTCGCGCGCCTGGCGAACGATGCGGCGTTCGGCCGCCTGGCGCGAGCGGTTGTGTTCTTCGAGATACAGGGCGATTTCCCGGGCGCGAGCTGCGTCGGCACGCGTGAGCAATTCGACGGCCAGCCGCGCGTGGCCCATGCGCCCGGCGGCGTTGATGCGCGGGGCGAGCTTGAAGCCCACGTCGTAACAACTGATGGCGCTGCCCGTCAGGCCGGCCGACTCGATCAGGGCGCGGATACCCGCCAGCGGCGACTGCGGCAGGGCAAGGAGGCCGTGGCGTGCGATGATGCGATTCTCTCCCTGAAGCGGGACCACGTCGGCAATCGTACCCAGCGCCGCCAGGGGCAGCAGTTCCAGGAGCAGCGTCCGCATCTCGGTCGAGACGCGCTCGGCGCCGCCGAGCCGCTGGGCAATGGCCCAGGCGAGCTTGAAGGCGACGCCCGCGCCGCTGAGGTCGGGGTTGGGGCAGGTGCCGCCGACGGTGGGATGAACGATGGCGTCGGCGGCGGGCAGGGAGGCGTGCGGAGCGTGGTGGTCGGTGATGATCAGCGGCACGCCGCGGTTGCGCAGCAGGTCGGCCACATCGCAGGCGGTGATGCCGCAGTCCACGCTGATGATCAGCTCGGCGCCGTCGTCCGCGAGCTTGCGGGCGGCGTCGAGGTTCAGCCCGTAGCCTTCCTCCACGCGGTGAGGCACGTAGAACGACGGTTCGGCGCCGGCGGCGCGCAACAGGTGCCAGAGGATGGCCACCGCGGTGGTGCCGTCTACGTCGTAGTCGCCGTAGATGACGATTTTCTTACGGTCAAGGATGGCCTGGGCGATCCGTGCGGCGGCGTCTGCGGCACCGGGCACTGATTCAGGAGCATGGAGATCCTTGAGCAAAGGGGAAAGGAACGATGCGCTGGGCTGTTCGGGCGTCAGGCCGCGATTGAGCAGGAGCTGTGCGACAATTGGCGTGACGTTCCAACGCGCGGCGGCCTCGACGCGCAGTTCGGAGGGGGGCGGCACGATCCATTGCTTCGCCAAAGTCCGGCTCCTTCCGTGGGCGCCGGCCATGGCTCCGGAATGGCTGCGCCGCGGCGGATGAGTCTAGCGATGGGCAAAGTCAGCGTAAAGGCGGAGGTGGGCGCAACATGATTGCGCAGGTACTCATGGTTGTGAAACGCAAGGGCGCGCGGCGAGAACCCGGTGTGGAATCTCAGCCGCCGTCGGTGGTGCCTGCACCGTCGGTGGTGCCGTCGCCGTTGTTGCTGGGCGGAACCAGCCCCAGTGCTTCATAGAGCGGAATCACAAAGACGGCGGTTATGATATCGTTCGTAACCCCCACGGCGATCGTACGACCGGCGGATGCGAAATAGTCTTCTGGCAGGCATTTCAGATACGATGAGGAGTAGATCGCGCCACCCGCCAATAATGTCGACATCAATCGTCGTCGCGGACTGTTCATCATCAAATCTCCAGCGTCAGGTCGGACCATAACGCGGTCAACACGGGATTATATAAAATCATTCATCGGCCACCGAGGGCCGGCCGCGCCACTTGAGGTTTACGCAGGAATGGCGAGACCAGCCGACCTGAAGAGCCGCGCGAATGCATCGCCAGTATTGATAAGCCGCAAATGGCGACCACGGACACGGGTTCGTCGTGTGGGAATCGGCGGTTGGCGGGTCAGCAGACCCAACGCGGCAGGGCTCCTGGCCGCGCCACGAGGTTGATTCTGTTTGCTAGCGGCCCCGCGACCCCGCAAACCGCCGATCGGCCATTTGACGGGGCGATGGAGGCTACTTAGACTGGAAGTTCTCGGCAGCGGCTTGGTTATCAGGCCAAGCGGTCGGCGGAAAGTGCGCTTCGTAGTTGAATTTGGCCAGACCCTGGCCGAATGGCCCCATGGGTTCGCGGGCAAGCGCGGCTCGGTGACGACGGCACCTTCACCTGCCGATGCTTCGATAGTCCTCGTGAGAGCGCGGTCCGCGTTCGATGGGTGGACAGAGGTTGGGGAGGGCCGGCCCTGTTTCCGGAATCCTCCATGGGGTGAGCCGTGGGATTCCGAGGAAGCGGAGCGAACGGGAGATTCAAAGGGCCTCAGGCCGATCGAAGGAAACCATGAGAGCGGATCGACGTCACGAACTGAAAGAGAATGATCTGGCGCACGCCCTGGAGGTAGCGCGTGAGTACCTCGATCGAAACGGCAAGCGACTGAGCATTGTCGTGCTGGTGGTGGTCGCGGTCGCGGTGACGGTAACGTTGACCATGCGCACGCGGGCGGCAAGCCTTGAAGAAGCGTGGAAACAGAAGGTAGCGCTGACCTACGAGAACGTTGAGGACGGCAAACAGTCGCTGGACAAGCTCGCGGCGCTGCTGCGGGATTCGTCCGACCCGTCGTTCGTGATGTCGGCGTTGATCGATCAGGGACTGCAATCGCTGCGCCTGGCGCAGGAGGTTCCGCTTCCGCCGGATGGAAATCTGAACGATCGGGCCAAGTCGGCGTTTGAGCAACTGCTGGCACGATTCGGCAATAACCCCGTCGCCCAGGGAACGGCGCGGCTGGGGCTGGCCACGGTGGCGGAAAACGAATTCGCCATCGACGGGTCGATCGCTCACAAGGAAACGGCGCGCGATCAGTTGAAAGCGGTGGTCGAGCATCCTGCCCTGGCCACGTTGCCTTACCATCTGTTGGCGCGAGAGCGGCTTGAGCGGTTGGATGACACGTTCACCGTCGTGCGCTTCTCTGCCGCTCCCCCCCCGCCGCCGGAACCGCCTGCCGCGCCAGTGGTTCAGCCGACGACCATCACCCCCACGCCCATTTCTCCGGATGAATTGCCCGCCGATCTGCGGCGCCTGCAGCGGGTGCGTGTGAATGAAGACGGCACGATCGAGCCGGTGGACGACGAAGAATCTGACGACGGCGTTGACGAAGCGCAGCCGTGACCGCCGGCGGCGCGTGAGGCGAGGCCAGTCAGTCCGAGGGCGGCGCTGCACCACACCCGGATGGAATCTGTGGCGCTGCCTGGCGCAATCCCTGCCGATGGTTCTTTCGATCGGGTGCCAGGTGGCACCGGCCCCGGTTTCCTTTTTTCCCGTCAGCGATTCGGCCACGCGCAGCCTCGAACGAAACCCGGAGGATGCGCTTCGGCCCGATGATCGCTCAACCCCCTTGACCACGGTGCGCCTGGCCGGCGCCAACAACGAAACCGTCAGCTTTCAGTTCGCGGTTCCGCGTTCGAGCCTGGTGCCGGGCAGCGGGCGATGGGTGGCGTCTGCGCTGACGGGTTCCGCGGGGAGAATCGACTCGGCGGCAGTGCAGATGTATCGCGTGTTGCGGGTGCAGGTTCCACGTTGGCCGGGGTGGCACCTGCGAAGTGTTCCGCCCCATTTGCGAGAACCCAATCCCTGGGACGTACTCCTGCCGGTGTCTGCCGGGAAAGCGGGGGCGAATGGAGCGGTCGCAGCGGATGGAGAACTTCGCTACTGGGTGGACATTGCGATTCCCAAGGGGACGGCGGAGGGCGTGTACCGCGCCGCCCTTGAATGGCAGGTAAACCACGTTTCCGCCGGGCGTTGCGAGATCGAGCTGACGGTGTGGCCCTTCGTGCTGCCGGACGATGCCATGCCGACGGTGCTGGGGGAGTTGGATCATCGGATGCTATTTCGTCATCACGTTCGTCGATCCGGAGCGCCATACACGCCGCTGACCGATGACTGGCGCGCTGATCCGCTCGGTGCGGCGCTGGATGGCGTGCTGCGGGACACGATGCGGATGTTGCAGCAATATCGTGTCACCGCGGTGCTGGCGAAGCTTGCGCCGATCCTGCAAGTTACGCCTCAAGGCGCGCTTTCTTTCGATTGGCAGGCTTATGACGAAACCGCCCGACCCGCCCTGGACGGGAGCATGTTCTACAATCGGCTTGGCGTTTCGCATTGGCCAGTACCGGTCCTGCCGATCACACCGAATGCCTTGCGGACGGGGACGAATCGAACGGCGGCGCTTCCGGCAACTTTCGTCAATGAATACCTGCGCGGGTGCGTGGACCATTTTACAGCACGAAAGTGGCTGGAACGGAGTTACGCATTGGCGGCTCCATCCATGTTCGATGCCGTGAGCCGGAAAGATTGCCATGCGCCTTCGTGGGGCGAATCGGGTGCCGTTTTTCCGCGGTCGTTGCAGGTGTCGCGGGTGCCGCCGCAGGACCTGGGCCCGTTCGGCTGGACGGATTACCCGTGTGGCGCGTGGACGGCCGCGACCGGCCGGCCGATCGCGGGCTGGATGCCGCCGGGTCAGTTCTACGATCCTGCGACGATGAGAGGCGAGCGCGGGGCAGGACGAAGGACGTGGATGGAAGTCGATCGCCCGCCCTATACCGGGACCATGGACGTGCGGGGTACGTCGGCGGATGTGCGGGCGCTGGGCTGGCAGGGATATCGTCTGGGGGCGGCAGTGCTCTTTGTCGGGTCGATCAACGATTGGCCGGAAGAAGTAGCGACGGCAACACCTGACGCGTGCCTGCAACATGACGCGCGGGCGCTGCTCTACCCGGGTTCGACGTTCGGGCTGGACCGGCCTGTGGCGAGTATTCGGCTAGCCGAGTTGCGACGAAGCGCGCAGGACGCCGCGTACATTCAGTTGCTTGCGCTGCATGGGCTGGACCACATTCCACAGGCGTTGGGGGCGGCTTTGGCCCCGAGCGCGGGAACCGAAAGTTACCGCACGCACTTCGCGGACGGTCGGGCGCCTTCGTGGACGACGGAGATCGCGCATTACGATGCGGCGCGGCGCATCATGGCGGAGGAACTGTTGAGAAAGGTGCACCCGGCACGCGAGATTGGCGGAGAGGATGCGTTCTCGCGCAATGCCGCCTGGCGCCGTGTGATGCTCGAAACGCGCGATCTGCAGTTGCAGATCGACGGCGTGCGGCTGCGGCCTGATGGCGGGCAAGCGAAAGCGAAGATTCGGCTGGAGACGGTACTCACTGCGACCAACCGGGGACGGCTGCCGCTGGAGGGACAGTTGGACGCCGGGCCGCTTCCGGCGGGGTTCGCGCCGGTTGGCCGGGAACCGGAGAGCGTGCGATTGGACGCCGGCGCCTCACGCCGCATTCGGCTGGACACGAGTGGCACAGATTGTCCGCGCAGTCCGGTAGGTTCCTTCGACGTGCCGATGACGTGGCACAGCGCCGACGGCGCCCGGCAGGCGGTGGTGGCCCGGGGAGCGGCGTTGACGCCGTTGGGTGTCGATGTACCGCCGCGGATCGACGGCGATTTATCCGACTGGCCCGCAGGCACAAACAACGTGGCCGGGGATTTCGCACTGATTACGCGGAATCGCGCGGGCGCATTCGGCGATGAGTCGGCAGCGCGGCCGCGCGCAGCGACGGTGGCGTTTGTGATGCGCGGGGCGCAGGACCTGTTCGTGGCGGTTCGCGCAAATAGTGCCAAGGCTATGGCATCGCCCGACGTGCGGCGCAACCGCGTGCACTACGAAGACATGGTGCCGGTGGGCGATGAGCTGGTCGAAGTGCTGATCGACCCGCTGAACGGGGGCACGCGATCTCCGGCCGACCTTTATCACATTGCCGTCAAGCCGTCGGGAGCGGCGATGCTGGAGCGGGGCGTGTCGTTCGATCCTCCTTGCGGCGAACGGCGTGCGTGGAGCGCGGACGCGGAGATCGCAACGCGGGTCGAGGAAGCGCACTGGACGGTGGAAATGCGCATCCCGCTAGCGGCGTTTGGCGAAATCGGAACGCGGCAGACCATCTGGGGTTTCAACGTGACACGATTCGACCTGGAGCACCAGGAGTTCAGCACCTGGTCGGGTGCGTCGCCCAATGCCTACGATCCGCTGTCGTTGGGCAACCTCTGTCTGCCATGAGCGGCTCCAATCGATGGACTGGGGAATCGGTTCAGTTCATTCCGCTTGCGGCGCGGGATCTCACTGGTGGAGTGACGGCGTCACATATTGATCTGCGCCGGCCGGCGTCGGGCCGTGGTTCGGTCATTGTCCAGGGGAAACCGGGGCCGCACTATCCCGGGCGAGAATGGCGGCGCCGATGACGCCGGCGTCGTTGCCCAATTGGGCGAGCGCGACCTGAGGCAGATCGTCGTGCAGCGTCCAGCGCAGCAGTGCCAGGTTATGGCGCACGCGCTCGAGCAGCAACGAACCGGCCGCGCTCATGCCCCCGCCCAGCAGTACCAGCGACGGATTGAACGCGTGTTGAATGTTGATGCACGCGATGGCCAGATACCGGCATGCCTCCTCCCAAACGCTGACACAAAGGGGATCCTGCCGGCGAGCCGCCTCGGCGACGCCACGTGCGTCCAAATCGGCTAGGGATACCCCGTGCAGTTCGGACGCGGCGGCGCCGTCCTCCAGGGCGGCGCGTACCCGGCGGGCGACGGCGGCAGCGGAAGCGTATTGTTCAAGGCAGCCGCGCTGGCCGCAGGGGCACGGCAGGCCTTGCGGTTCCACGATGGTGTGCCCCAGTTCGCCGGCATTGTCGAAATGGCCATGCAGCAATTTGCCGGCGGTGATGACCCCGGCGCCAACGCCGGTCCCCAGGGTGAGTGCGACAAGGTCGTCGTGCCCCTGTCCGGCTCCGGCGCGAAATTCTCCGTAGGCGGCGGCGTTGCCGTCGTTTTCCAGGACCACGGGAAGCTGGAAGGACTCGGCCGCGCGATCGCGCAATGGGACATGATCCCATCCCGGCAGATTGGCCGCTCGGATTATACATCCTGTGCGCAGGTCGAGCGGTCCGGGGGAGGCGACGCCCACCGCGGCCAGTTCGGTGCGCGGCAGCCCCGCGGCCTGCAACAACAACTCGCACAAGCGCACCATGTCGGCCACGACGGCTTCCGGTCCGGCCTCGATGGCGGTTGGCGCCGCGGTCTTGGCGCGGATCGATCCGGCGGCATCCACGAGCGCTACTTTCAATTGGGTACCCCCGAGGTCTACACCGACGGCCAAGGAAGGTGTCTTGCTCATGGCACGGCTTCGACCAGCGGCGGCAGGGAGGCGCGCCGCACGGCGAGAATAGGAGGGTTGAGCGCTTTGAGCGCATCGCGGACGGGTTCGGGCATGGGTTCGTCAAGCTTAAGGACCATGAGCGCGGTGCGCCCGCGGCGCGAGAGGGCCATGTCGGCCACGTTGACACCGGCATCGCCGAGTTTCTGGCCGACCAGGCCAATGACACCGGGCCGATCGTCATTGTAAATGAAGGCCATGGGCCCTTCGGGGACGAGTTCCATGCGATAGCCGTCGATGGCGAGGATGCGCGGGCGGCGGTCGTTAAGAATGGTACCTTCGATTTCGTGAGCCTGGCCGCGGACCTGCACGGCGGCGTGGACGGATTCCAGCCGGCCTTCCTGCATGGAGTGGACCGACTGATCCAACGCAATGCCGCGGCGGCGCGCGAGTTCGCGGGCGTTCACCAGGTTGATTCGTTCGTTGAGGTGCGGGGTCAGCAGCGAAACGAGCAATTGGGCGGAGAGTGTGTCTGCCAGTTCGCGGAGCGCCTCGCTGCACACGGTGACGCGGAGCTTCTCTACACCTTCGGCACACCAAGGCGACAGCATGGTGCCCATGCGTGCGCCCAGGTCGACGAAGGCGCGGCTGCGCGGGGCGAGGGTGGCGGGCATACCGGTGACGTTGACCGCGGAGCGGATTTCGCCGCGTAACAGGTACGCGAGCAGCGCCTCGACGGCGTCGATGGAAACCTGACGCTGGGCTTCGGCAGTGGAAGCGGCCAGGTGCGGGGTCAGAACGAGGTTGCCTGCACTCAACAGCGGGCTGCCCACCGGGGGTTCGTTTTCAAAGACGTCGACGGCAGCGCCGTGGAGGTGTCCGTTGTTCAAGGCATCGGCGAGCGCGCGTTCATCGACCAGCAGCCCCCGGGCGCAGTTGACCAGGCGCGCGCCCTTCTTCATGTGCGCGAGCTGTTCGGAACCGATGAGGTAGCGGTTCTGTTCGGACAGGCTGGCGTGCAATGTTACACAATCGGCCTGGGCGAGGAGCGAATCGAGGTCCGGCATCATCCGCACGGCGCCATCGAGTGCCGTGTCCTGGCGCATGAACGGATCGAAGGCGATGACATTCATGTCAAAGGCGAGCGCCCGGACGGCAACAGCACGCCCGATGCGTCCCAGGCCTACGATGCCGAGTGTCTGCCCGGAGAGCTGATGACCTTCGAATGCACCGCGGTTCCATTGTCCGGCACGGACGTGGGCGTGGGCATCGGGAATGCGGCGGTAGAGGGACAGCAACATAGCGAGAGTATGCTCGGCGGTGGAAACGGTGTTGGCGTCCGGGGTGTTCAGAACCAGAACGCCGGCCGCGGTGGCCGCTTCGACGTCTACATTGTCGACGCCGACACCCGCGCGGGCGATGACGCCGAGCCGTCCGGGAGCGGCGAGTGTGTCGGCGGTAATGCGTACGGCGGACCGAATCAGCACGCCGTCATACTCGCCAATGATGCGTGCCAGCTCCTCCGGAGAAAGCCCGTGGCGCACGTCATGGGGAATATCGGCCTGCCGAAGGCGGAGCAAGCCATCTTCGGCGATCTTGTCGGCGACGAGAACGCGGGGCAACTTCATTTCGGGAGTATCGGCCATTGGCGCTCAGTTGTCATGCAAAGACGATTCCGGCGTAACCCACCGAATCTTCCGCATCTTCCGCAAAGTGCTGGGCCATGACTTCACTGCTGGTGGTGTGCTGCAAGAGCAGGCCGCGGGTGGCGCCGAGCTTGGCGGCGGCGGCGAGTGTGGCGGCGACGGCGCCGGCGCTGCAGGCGTTCTTGTGCTGGGAAGCCTCCTTGACAACCTCGGTGCTGCGTAATGCGCAAACCATTTCGATGAATCGACGGTCGTTCTCCTGCTTGGCCCAGGCATTGCCGGCCGTACCTACGCCATGGGGAACGAAACCGTAGTGGGGTCCGTAATGCGTCAAGTCGGTCGAGCCGACCACGATGGCGTCGTAGTCGTAGGCCAGTATGGTACGTCCGACCGCTTCTCCGACCTCCGCGGCGCGCGGCCCGGGCGGCACCATGATTGGAAGAAACTTCACGTCGGGGAACAGGCGGGACACAAAGGGCAACTGCACTTCGATGGAGTGTTCGAGTTCATGGGCGTAGGGGTCGTCGATGATGAGATTCGTCTGGCCGAGGACCCTTTCCGCGAGGCGGGCATCGATCATGAGCGGGCCGAGTGGCGTATCCCATCGTCCGTCCGCAAACATGGCGGCTTCGCGCCCGCGGCTGCGATGGACGCCGCCAAAACAAACCATGGTCTGGGGCCTGGTCGCTCCGGCCAGGGCGCAGAAGACGCGCGCGGCGACGGCGCCGCTGTAGACCCAACCGGCATGGGGAACGAGACCGCCATACAGCGGCGTGCCCTGGGGCGGCTGGGGATCTGCCGCACCTTGCGCGCGCGCCGCGACGAGGAGTTGCTCGAGGTCTTGTCGGCATTGATCGGCGGAAGCGGCGTAGAATTGCCCCGCGACCACCGGCTCTCGTACGCGCATGAAACCGATTCCTGGCTATCGCTGCTTCGGAGTGATCGCGCCGTGCCAAAGCGACGCTCCACACAGACCGCGACTATACCAGATCGATCTCCGGGCAACAGCACGGCACTGGCGACCTGCTGGTGCCCGCAGGAAATGCGCGCACTGCCCCCCCTTGGGATACTCACGACAGCGGGCAATGAATTATGGAAAAAACACGCTGGAACATGTAAATGGCCAGTGGATTGATTTCGGTTACGATCCGGGCCGCGAGGATTGCGCGCGATTCGTATTACGATTCGCAGTGGGCGGTCACCGTCGCCGGCGCCGGTTTGGCCATTGTGCGCTCGGCGCTGAGTTTTTTTCAGGCCGAGTCCTGTGGCGGTGGCTGGAAAAGAGAGCATGATGCCGTGGTTCGGCAGGGTCCCTGAAAGAGTGCGGAGTTGACGATGGTCATACGCGAATTGCAGGTGGAAGAGAAATTGAGTTGGCGTTTCCCCGCGACGTTCTGGGTGGCGAACGTGGCCGAGCTGTTCGAGCGTGCGGCGTTTTACGGCATGTTCATCGCGCTGGCGGTGTACCTGACGGACGTTGTCGGCTTTACGGATATTGAGACGGGGTATGTGGCGGCGGGTTTTTCGTCGACGCTCTATTTGCTGCCGACGTTTCTGGGGGCGCTGGCGGACAAGATGGGGTTCCGGCGGGCGCTGATGCTGGCGTTCGCGCTGTTGACGGTGGGCTACTTCGGTTTGGGGGCGTTTCCCAGCAAGCCGACGACGCTGGTATCCCTGGCGGTGATTGTGGTCGGCGGGGCGATTGTGAAGCCGGTCATCTCGGGCACGGTGGCGCAGTGTTCGGACGAACGGCATCGGGCGCGGGCGTTTTCGGTTTTCTACTGGGTGGTGAACATCGGGGCGTTCGGGGGCAAGACCATCGCCGCGCCGCTGCGGGAGAATCTCGGGCTGGCCTACATCAATTATTACGCGGCCGCTTCGGCGCTGGTGGCGTTGGTGTGGGTAACGCTCTTTTATCGTGAGGTACAGCGTACCGGGCCGCGCAAGACGATGGAGGACGTGTTTGACGGATTCCTCCGCGTGATCGTGAACTTCCGGTTCATGGCGTTGATCCTGATCGTTGCGGGGTTCTGGCTGATCCAGGGGCAGCTCTACGCGGCGATGCCCAAGTACATTTTCCGGCTGGTGGGCGAGGGGGCGAAACCGGAGTGGCTGGCCAACGTCAATCCGTTTGTGGTGGTGCTGTGCGTGGTGCCGATTACGCACCTGATGCGTCGCGTGAAGCCGGAGAATTCGATCGGCGTTGGGCTGCTCATCATCCCGTTTTCGGCCCTGGCGATTGCGTGCAGTCCGCTGCTGGAAGCGGTGGCGGGAGGAGCGGTGTCCATCCTCGGGTTGTTTTCGCTGCACCCCATTACCGTCATGGTGATCCTGGGCATTGCGCTGCAAGGGTTGGCGGAGTGTTTTCTGTCGCCGAAGTTTCTGGAATACGCCTCGCGGCAGGCGGCACCCGGCGAGGAAGGGCTGTACATGGGGTATCAGCACCTGACGACATTCTTCGCCTGGTTGGCCGGTTTTGCGCTGTCGGGGCATTTGCTCGATCGCTTCTGCCCCGACCCGACCACGTTGCCGGAGGAGGTGCAGGTGCAATGGCAAACGGCGCTGGCCACGGGAGGACCGATGCCCGACGTCTATGCACAGGCGCATTACATCTGGTACGTCTTCGCGGGGATCGGCGTGGCGGCGTTTCTGGCGATGTGTTTTTTCCGTTGGATCACGGGAATGATCGACCGTGGCGGTTCGGACGGGCCATCGGCGCCCTCGGCCGCGTGAGGCGGCAATCCTGCCGGGGCCCGGGAGAGTGAACCGTGCAAGATCAGCCTGCCAAGAAACCGTAGGGATGGGCTATTCAACTCGTCAGACCGGCTGGAAAGCGGTTCGCCTAGTGTCACTGATGGCTTGTTCAACGGCCAGCTTGCGCAAAAAAGCCTGAACCGACCCGATTAACATATCGCCCCTTCGCGCGTCATAGGCAAGGCGAGTCCGCAGAGCCGACGCAGCGCATGGGTCGCGGCGAGGTTTTGCGGCGGCGACTGCTGGAACGATCCGGTGGGCAAACAGCGCCTCGAAACGCCGTCTCCCGATGTAGCCAATCTGGTGGATGAGCTGTTGGCGCGGGGGCTGAACAGCGGTGCCACGGACATTCACTTCGAGCCCACCGAAGAGGGGCTGTGGGTCCGGGGGCGGATCGACGGGCAGTTATCTGAATTGGATCTCCTGCCGTCACGGCTGGCGGAGAATGTCGTAGCCCGGCTCAAGGTGCTGGCGTCGCTTCTTACCTATCGCATGGATATACCGCAAGAGGGCGCATTCTCGTGGAATCACGAGCGGGTTCACGTCAACGGGCGGGCGGTGGAATTTCGTCTGGCGACGTTTCCCACCATTCGCGGCGAGCGGGCGGTGGCGCGAGTATTTCGGGCGACGCCGGAGCTGCAAACCCTGGACGCGCTGGGGTTTTCCGTGGTGCAGTTGGAACGGCTGCGGTGGGCCATTGCGCAGCCGGGGGGGCTGATTGTCACCTCGGGTCCGGCCGGCAGCGGAAAGACAACCACGCTGTACGCGCTGATCCGCGAGCTACGCGATCGTTTCCATGAGCGCAGCGTGATCACGTTGGAGGATCCGGTGGAGCAACGGATCGATCGGGTGGCGCAGATTCAAGTCAACCCCTACGGAGAACTTTCCTACGAGCGGTGCATGCGCTCGCTGCTGCGACACGATCCGCAAGTCATCATGCTGGGTGAGGTGCGCGACCGGCGCACTGCGGGTATTGCCTTCGAGGCTGCGCTGACGGGCCACCTGATTCTGACCACGGTGCACAGCGGCGATCCGGCGGAGACGATCGTTCGCTTTCTGGAGATGGATATTCCACCCTACCAGTTGGCCAGCGCCTTGACGCTGGTGTGTACGCAGCGGCTGGTTCGCAGAGTCTGCGAGACCTGCGGGGCGCGAGGTGGCGGGTGCGCGGCCTGTAGTGGAACGGGCTATGCGGGACGGACGGCAGTGGCGCAGCTTGTGGAGGTGAATGAGCCGACGCGGGAGCTTGTCCTGCGGAATGCCCCGGCATCGGCGCTGCGCGCTGCGCTGAGACTGCAGACACCTGATATGAGGGAGCGCGCGACGACATTGGTCGCCGATGGAGTGACGGATGCAGAGGAGGTCGGGCGAGTGCTCGGCGGTTGAACGACTCCGATGACGCGCGTACTCGCGTCGCGTCCAAGGTGAGAATTCGACATGGCTCAGTTCGAATACAGGGCACAGAGCAAGAGTGGGACGGCCGTTTCCGGCTCAATGGACGCGGCGGATGGTGCCAGGGCCATGGAAGAACTGGGAGCCATGGGCTTGCAGAATATCGAGCTGCGCACCATAGAACGGCCTGCCCCGCGCCGTCCGCTCGCTGCCGACGATTTCATTTTCTTCAACGAGCAGTTGGCCTCGATGGCCGGCGCCGGGCTCTGTCTGGACGCCGGACTGCGGCAACTGGGCAAGGACATCCGGTCGCGCCGGTTGCGCGGCGTTTTGGAGGCCGTCGCCGGCGATCTGGAGCGCGGCGGGTCGCTGCCCGAAGCACTGGAGCGACACGCAGCGCATTTGCCGGTGTTGTACGGGCGGGTGGTGCGGGCGGGCGTGCAGAGCGGACAACTCTCCGCGACCCTGCTCAATTTATCGCAACATTTGCGGTTGGTGACCCAGACGCGGCGGATGCTGGCCGAAGCGCTCACCTATCCGGGCATAGTGCTGTTACTTGCCCTGGCGGTGATGTTCATGGTGCTGTGGATGATCGTTCCGAACTTCGTTTCGGTTTTTCAGGAATTCGGTATGCCCATGCCGCCGGTGACAGCCTTCATATTCGCACTGGCCGAGGCATTGCCGTTCCTACTGACAGTCCTTGGGGCATCGGCTGTTGGTGTTGCCGCGCTCAACGGGATACTGCACTTGTCGGCCCCAGGGCGCCTGTTGCGGGAGAGGCTGGTACTGGGTCTGCCACTCCTGGGGCCGGTGATCCGTCATTCGTTGCGAGCGCGGTTTCTGCGCGCGGTGGCGTTCATCGTGGAGAGTGGGATCCCCCTTCCGGAGGGACTGAGACTCTCCGCCGACGCGACCGGAAGTGGGATCCTGTCTGCGGAGGCGAGTCGCATCGCCCAGGAGATCGAGCGCGGTACGGGAATCGAGGAGGCGTGCCGGTCGGCAAGGCTGATTCCGCCGATGTTCGGCTACGCGACGACTGCGGGCGGTGCGGAAAATCTGCGATACACGCTGCGACAATTGGCCGAAGCGTACGAATCGCGGGCCGTCCAGGGGCAGGCCATGTTGCGGGGCTGGGCGGCGCCGATCGCCATCGTATTGGTGGGCGGTTTTGTCGGCCTGGTGGTGCTCGGGCTGTTGATGCCCATGGTGTCACTGTTCCAGGCGGTCGGTGGTTGAGTTTGGGAGGCGACCGTGGAGTCACTGGTCATTTCGATCGTCATTGCGGCGGTGGTCGTGGCAGTGTTCGCGCTGGGGCGTTGGATTCCGCGCAGCCTGTCGAATCTCGCGCGATTGATGGCGGGTGAACCGGGGAGTTTGACGCCCGGGGGATTCATGCCCGGCGGGTCGCGAAGGCGGCGCACGGTCGAGCTGCAGACGGTCGTTTCGCGTCTGGCGCTGGTGACCCGTTTGAACCTCCCGCTGGTCGGAGCGCTCGACGCGGCGGCGCGGGGCGAGTCGCGGCCGGTGGCGCGAATCCTGCGTCAGATCAGTCTACTGGTGCGCGAGGGGCACTCGGTGTCGCATGCCTTGGAGGTTTCCGTCCCGGCATGTCCGGAGACGTTGACGGCGGCGCTGCGGCAAGCGGAAGGGTGCGGGCAGCTTACACAGGCGTTAGTCGATCAGGAGCGGATGATTGCTGCGGTCGTCAATCTCCCGTTCGATCGAGAGCCTTATGCGCGTAATGCGATACTGTATGCAGGAATCGTCATCTTCATTGTGGCGATGATGGTGCTCTGGCTCGCGCTTTTCCTCTTCCCGAAGTTCATTGTAATGTTCGCCGACTATGACGCCCCCCTCCCCTGGATGACGCAGGTGCTGATCGACGCGTCCACATCCGCCTATCCGATCGGAGCGCTGATCGTGTTGGGGACCATCGCAAGCGTGTTGATGATCCTGGCGGTGGATGCGGCATTGGGGCATGAACGGGCGGCTTCGGTGGCGATCGTAAGGGCGGTCCGATCAGCGCTTCCCATCACGCGGTCCATTGATTTCGGATTGGGCGTGGCGAAGGCCATTCGCATGATGGCCCTGGGACTGCGTAGCGGTTCTCCATCGGCCTTCGGGGCCACGCTTCCGACGGTGGTTTGTCGAACCAACCACGTGCGCAGGCGGCTGTCCGCATTCTCGCTCAGCGTGGCCGGAGGCGTGGCGCCGCACCAGGCAGCGCGTGAGGCGCGGCTGGGGGACGTGCTGGTCGGCGCGCTGCGGATGGTCGAACGGGGCGAAGACCCGGACCGGGCATTGGGGCACGCCGCGGATTATTACGAGGCGATCGCGTACCGCTGGTGGCACGCGCTGGCAGCGTTGACCCTGCCGCAGGTGACGCTGGCACTGGCGGCGCTGGTGGGCTTCGTGGTGCTGGCGCTGTTCCTGCCGCTGGTCAGCTTGATCAACCACGTGGCGGAGTCGATCTGATGGCGTCATGTGATCGTGTTTCATTCGGACGGCGCGGGGTGGTGCTCGTCGAAGCGTGCGCCGGACTCATGCTGGTGGGGCTGGTGCTATCGATGGTTTCCCTGCTGATGGTGCGGCACACGCAGGCGGTGGATTTCCTGGTGAACGAACGTCGCGCGCAACTGGCGGCGGTGTCTTGTGTGGAGCGGATGCGCGCGGGGCTGGTGGCGGTGGCGGACGGCGGGTTTACCGACGAAGCGGGCGTGTCGTATGAAATTCACGTGGCGGAAGCCGAAGCGGCGTGGCGTCCGCTCGTTCAGGTGACCGTCACGGCAAGTGTGAGAGGTAAGCACAGCCGTATCGCGCGATACCGTCTGTGCACCTATGTGGCCCAGGAGCGGACTGCGGTGGAGGACACACCATGATCCGGCGCCGGGGGGTGTTCCTGGTGGAGTTGTTGACCGTCCTGATGCTCGTAATGGCCGGCGGTACCTTGGCGGCCGTGGGATTGGCGTCGCTGGTGCGAAGCCATTCGCGCGTTGCCCGGTTCGACAATCGCCAAGCGCAAATCAGCGACCTGGCGGCCACGCTGTCGCGCGACGTTCGGCGGGCCGAAACGGCGCAGTTGATCGACCAACGGGACGACGGCGTGCGCCAGGAGCTTTGGATCGGCAAAGAGCCGCGGCGCGTGACCTATCGTTTCTTCGACCATCACGTGGAGCGTACGGGGTTCCACGAAGATGCCGAGGCGTCAACGGCTTGGGAAGGGCTGTCGGCGATGGTCGGTGTGGAACGGGGTCCGCTCGACCGTGGTCATGTAGTGGTCAGCGTAACCGTGTACTGGCCGCGGCTTGACAGGGACGACGTGGAACCGGATCGACGACTGGACTTTGCGGTACGATGCGCTGGCGAGACGAGTCATGAGGAGCATTGAACGGTTATCGGAGAGTGATGTTTGCGTGACGAAGCGAACTTCGCACCGGGCGGAGGGCTTGCGGCCGCGGGCACGGGAATTTCTTGCGCGAACCGTAAGGTGGTCGATTCAGCGGCATGGTCCGACGCGGCGCGGCGCGGTGCTGGTGTTGGCGCTGTTTTTCATTGTGCTGGCGGGCTCATTGAGCGTGTTGCTGAGCGGCAGTCTGGCGCGAATGGTGCGATGGGAACGGGCTGGGCATGAGTCGATCGTGCTGGGGCAGTTGCTGGACAGCGGGCGTGCCTGGGCGGATGCGCACCGAGAAGCGCCGGCGGGCGGAGACGTGGTGTTGAGTGCGGAAGCGTTGATCGCCGAAGGAAAGACCGGGACGGTGAAGGTAAGCATCGATCCGACGTCCCCCGGCGAGATCCGCGTCGAGGCGCGGGTAACGTCGCGCGAACGAGAGGTCTTTCAAACGGCGAAGTACCGGTTCACACTCTAACCGTGATCTGGCGTCGCCATCGTCGCCGACCCTACCGCCGGAGAGGTGGGCTGACCAGTCCTGGCCGTTCCGTTCCTTTTCGCTGCATGGTCTTTCCCATGGCCACGACGGAGCGGCCCTGCTCAGGAGTGGATGGCTCGATCGCCTTTACATTTCCTTCAACAAACTTTCCGCTTCGGATTCGAGAACTGAAAGTTTGTTCTCGATGACGTCCCATACCGTCTCAGGATGGACGACATCGTAGCCATGAACGAGCACGTGCCGGAAGCTGATGATCTCCCGGTATTGTGAAATGCGCGCCGCGCAGCCCGGAGCGATTCGATTGAGTTGCAGGACGGCCTCACCGATGATCTGGAGTTCACGTTCGACCGCGGCGCGAAACCCGCGATCGCTGCGAAAATCCTCAACCGTCCGTCCCGCTGTGAATTGACGCAGGAACGACGAAGAGTTCAACATGTCAGCCAAATATTTCTGCGGATCATGCGGCATAAACGACCTTCCGGGATTCATTCAGACGACGAATGAAATAGGGATTCGTGGGCGCCCCCGCTTCCACGAGATCTACCGGACGGCCGAAAAGATCGGATAGCGCCTGCTGGAGACCGAAGAAGCTGTCGAAACGACGGCCCCGAGGCACGTCGCCGAACTGAACCAGAAAATCGAGATCGCTGTGTGCCGGATCGAAGTCGTCCGTGGCGGCGGACCCGAAGATTTCTAATCGCGCCACGTGGAACCGACGGCACAGCGCATCGACAGCCGGTCGCTTGTCTTCGATCAACCCGATCAACGAGAAAGGCTCCTTGTCTGACTTTTTCGGTCAGCGGTCCCCGCCCATTCTGCGGGGGGCGAACTCCGCTACCATTGTGCCGGCGCAGGGCGGAATCGACAAGGGTTTACGGTCTTCGTCAACGCAAGCTCCTAGTCTCCCATGGAGCCCGGGGCGGAACTGCAGTGATCGTCCATCGCCCCGACCCAATCATGCACTGAAACAGGACCAAAGGACTACATTCTGAAAACGCTGTGGGTGCGTTCGGGTAGCGGCGCGTGCAGCGAGGCGGCGATGCCGAGGGCGAGGACCATGCGGGTGTCGGCGGGATCGATGATGCCGTCGTCCCACAGGCGGGCGGTGCTGTAATAAGCGCTGCTTTCGCGGGCGTACTTTTCAAGCGTGGGGCGTTTGAACTCTGCCT
>CAZMVD010000069.1:16163-20378 GCA_964569425.1 uncultured Phycisphaeraceae bacterium | reverse complement strand
CCGATGACCGGAAGGGGGGTCGCGTCGGCGATCCACTGGGCCACTTCCACGGGAACGGCCTCGAGCAGCAGTGCGACCGCTCCGGCCCGCTCCATCAGTTGCGCGTCTTCGATGATGCGCACGGCTTCTGCGGCCGTTTTGCCCTGGATCTTGTATCCGCCGATGCTCTGAATGGATTGCGGCCTGAGCCCCAGATGGGCCATGACCGGAATCCCGGCGGCGGCGAGGGCTTCCACCGTGGTAAGGAACCGGCGATCGACCTCGAGCTTGACGCAATCGCATCCGCCCTGGACCAGAAACCTGCCCGCATTGCGTAATGCCTCTTCGCGCGAGACCTGGTAGCTGAGAAACGGCATGTCACCCACGAGGTAGGCGCCCGGGGCGCCGCGGCGTACGGCGTCGGCCAGGGTAACCAGGTGGTCGAGCGTCGCGGGCAAAGTGGTGGAATGGCCGAGGCAGACTTCTGCGTAGGTATCGCCCACAAGCAGGCTGTCGATGGAAGCCTCTTCCGTCAGCCGCGCGGTGGCGTGGTCGTAGCAGGTAATCATGGTGATCTTGCGCTGCTGCCGCTTGCGCTCGCGCAAGGTGCCGATGGTGATTTTGGAACGAGTTTCCATGGAATGCGAAGCATAGGATTGGCGCCGGGGATTGACAAGCTTTGCGACCACATCGAGAAGCGACTTTACGGGTGTGGGGCCGGCGCTATAATGTTGGGCATGCAATCGGAACGGCCGACTTCCGCGGGATTGGATCGCTGGCTGAGATGGGGTGGGGGTCTATTGGCGTGGCATGTTCTGGGGGCTTCGGCCTTTGGCCAACGGCCAGGCGTGCTTCCCAATGAGGATGCCAGCTTCATGCCCTGGATTATCGCGGTTGGCGCGGTGATCGTCATGGCCCTGCCGGCTTTTCGGAATCCGAAGCGCTCTCACCTGTCCTGACGACAGCGGACGAGACCATCGGCGTGGTGCGAACGCGACGCCGTAGGACTATTTCAAGCCTTATTAAGGGGAGATGACCATGTTAAGCAAACGAGCGTTGCTGACGGCCTTGGCAGGCCTGAATGTATTCTTGCTCGCGGCGCTGCTCATGCAGACCACCGCGCCGCCCAAGGCGTTTGCCCAGGCGGGCGGAGGCGGCGGACCGATGATCTCGGTGACCGCCAAGGCCGCCGGGCAAAGCTATGACGTGGTGTATCTACTGGATGTCCAGCAGGATCGGTTGCACGCTCTTTTCGTGGACAATTTCCAGGCGCGCAAATTTGGTCAGGCCAAGTTCCGCGATCTCAAGGCGGATTTCGCCGGTAACTGATTTGACGTTGCGAAATAAGGGCCTTCTGAACCTCAATACCTAGTGTAATCCGAAAGGTCTTATCATGGATCAGCGAAACTTTGCCATCGGCGTGCTTTCGACGACGGCGGTTGTCCTGTTCGTCGGCTTGTTACTTGTGAACTTCCAGGCGCCAAGGGTGCTTGCTTCCGGCATGTCGGCCAGCGGCGGCGAATACACGATGACGGTAGGAACGTTTGCGCAGAATGATGAGGAGTTTGTCTACGTCATCAAGGCGCGAAGCGAGAAACTCGCCGTCTATCGTTTTGACGCGAGCCGCAAAGAGATTCAAATCGTTGACGGTGTCGACTTGAAGCAGATGCGTGCCGCTGCAAGCGGCGGGTCGGCGCAACCGGGCCGCGGCGGCCGTCCATAGTCGTATTCTTGAAGGTCTTATAATAACTAGTCTCTTCGATCGCATTGGACACTGAACGCAACATAACTTATATTATAGGACGTTATAGGCGGCGGTAGGGGGCCGGGATCCGAGTCGAGTTCCGGCGGCAGAACGGATACTCCGCGCTCACGAACAACGCTCGCAAACCCTGGAAACCTACTCTGGGATAACCCCAAGCTGTTCCTTGGGCGCACCTTACCGTTGAAACCGCGCCGCGCTCGCGCGTGCGAGACGTGTGGCCGCCAACACGGCGGCGATCAGATTTCGGCCGGTTACCGTCAACTCGTAGAGGTCGCGTTCGACGGCGCGGACGAGGTCGAGTAGTCGCAGGCGATTGAGGTGAAAATAGAGCGGCCCGGAGGCTGTGCCGGACACGCGACACAGATCACGATAAACGGCGGGACCGCCGAGCAGGTGAATCAGGAGCTTGAGGCGTACGGGATGTCCGACGGCGGCCAGCCACCGGGCAGCGTCGGCGATTTCCTTGGCGGGCGTGCGTGCGGACGTGCGGGGCGGAGTCAGACGAGCCCCGCCCCCCCTGCCCCCAAGGTCCAAGCGTATTTCCGCACTGGCCATTTTTTCACGGCGGGCGGCGGTGCGACGAATCTCGATCCGGGCGATGAGCGAGGTGTTTGCGGGAGGCGGCGCCCCCCTACCGTTGGAGCCGGTCCGGGCGCGGACTGACTTTCCGGCGTGGCGGCCGCACCGGGCCGTGGCACGATTGGCGCGCGTTGCCGCCCGCCGCGGGGGTTTGGCTGAACGGCTAGGTAATTGTTTCATATTATAACCTTATCATATAATAACGTTTTGTCAAGTTATCGGAACGGATGGCAATGGGCTATACAGGTCGCAGGACGCGGTGCCGGTTCGAACCGGCGTGCGGGGACCTGAGTGCCGCCGTCGTTCGTTTTGCGGTCACCGGTGGAAACGTTCGACGCTGACGGAAGACGGTCCACGTGGGGTTGAGATCGCGGACGGTACCGGCGGGTCCACCGCCAGCGGATGGTCCGCGCGGGCTGGCAGCCCGCGGCTCGCCTTGGTGGACGTTCAAAGCTGGCGGTCGAGGCGGCGGTAGTTGACCGCCTCCATGACGTGTTCGGCGCGAATGTGGGGCGCGGCGGCGAGGTCGGCGATGGTGCGGCTCACGCGAAGAACTTTGTCGTGGGCGCGGGCGGAGAGGCCCAGTTCGTTCATCGCCTGGCGGAGCACGGTCTCGCCCTCGGCGTCGAGCTTGCAGCTGGTACGCAGCGTGCGCCCATTCATGCGCCCGTTGGTCATGGTGGCGTCGTCGGAGAATCGCTCACGCTGGCGTTCGCGGGCGGCCATCACCTGTTCGCGAAGCGCGGCAGACGGAGTGCCGTCGCGCTCGGAACGCAGATCCGTGAACGGCACGCCGGGAACCTCCAGGTGTATGTCGATGCGGTCGATGAGCGGGCCGCTGATGCGTGAGAGGTATTTCTCGATCTGGAGCGGCGAGCATTTGCAGGCCTTGCGAGGATCGGTGAAGTAACCGCAGGGACAGGGGTTCATCGCGGCAATCAGCATGATTGACGCGGGGAAGCTGACCGTTGCCTGGGCGCGGGCGATGGTGACGCGCGCGTCCTCCAACGGCTGGCGCAGCGCTTCGAGGGCGGCGCGGGAGAACTCCGGGAATTCGTCAAGAAAAAGCACGCCGAAATGGGCCAGGGAAACCTCGCCCGCCTGAGGCGTGGTGCCGCCGCCGACCAGGGCCGGGGTGCTCGCGGAATGGTGCGGTGAGCGCACGGGGCGGCGGGCAAGCAGCGCCGTTCCCGGCGGCAGCTCGCCGGATACCGAATGAATACGGGTGGTTTCCAGAGACTCTTCCAACGTCAGCGAGGGCAGGATGGTGGGAATGCGCTTGGCGAGCATGGTCTTGCCAGAGCCGGGAGGGCCGATGAGCAGGACGTTGTGCCCCCCCGCTGCCGCGATGGTCAGGGCGCGCTTGGCGTGCTCCTGGCCGCGGACGTCGGCGAAGTCGCAGTCGTACTGCCCGCAGGCCGCAAACACGGCGCCGATATCCACGGATACCGGCTCGATGGGCAGTTCGCCGGTGAGAAAGCCCGCGGCTTCGGTCAGGCTGGTGACGGGGATGACTTCGATACGGTCCACGACGGCGGCTTCCGGAGCATTCTCGCGCGGGACGAGGACGCCGCGAAAGCCTGCGTCGCGCGCGAGCATGGCTACCGAAAGCACGCCGCGCGTGGGTCGCACGCGGCCGTCGAGGGCGAGTTCGCCCACGATCACGTACTTGTCGGCCTGGTCCACGACCAGGTCCCCGTTGGCGATGAGGGCGCCGAGGGCGATGGGCAGATCGAACGCTGGACCCTCCTTACGCTGATCTGCGGGGGCGAGGTTGATGACCATGCGGTTGCGGGGGAACCCGTAGCCGGCGTTCTGCATGGCGGTGCGGACGCGTTCGGTGCTTTCCTTGACGGCCGTATCGGGCAGTCCGACGAGGGTCGGCGGGCCGT
>CAZMVD010000069.1:0-16153 GCA_964569425.1 uncultured Phycisphaeraceae bacterium | reverse complement strand
GTAGCCACGGGAGTTGACGTCGACTTCGACCTCGACGCGGACCGCGTCAATGCCGGAGAAGGTGGCGCTGTGCAGTCGGGCGACCATGGGGATCAATTCTAACTTCGTTAGGGAGGGCTGGCGAGTGCGGGCAGGGAGACGACAATCCGGGGATGGATGTTTGTCATGTTCGACATGATCCGTGCCCGGGGGGCTTTCGGAGCGAGGGAATGCAGAATGGCCAATCAGGAATGTCGAATGCGGATGTTACCTTCGGCGTATGTTTGACCGGGGGCCGATCCTGGATCGGCACGGTTTGGACTTGAGCCAGTGGAAACTACCCCCCTACCGTCCCTGCTTCCGGTGCCGCGAACGATGGAATTCACCCAAGGTTCCTGTCGGTTGGCAGGCGGCTTTCGGTTGGACGTTGCTTGCGCTGATCAGCGTGTCGAACGTGGCGCGCTTGAATGGCGAGCGCGGCAATCGCCGCGCGCTGGTGCGAACGATCCGTCGCCGGGCACCGCGGTGGTTCGGATCGTGGAAGATCGATCCGTTTCTTCCCAAGCCGACGGCTATCAACTGACCATTCGCCCGGAGCAGGTTCTGATTGTCGGCGCTACGGCCGCGGGGTGCTATTACGGCTTGCAGACGCTTGGGCAGTTCGCCGACGGGAGCGGGACCCCCCTACCGTGTCTGGACATCGTGGATCGACCCGATTTCGCCACGCGGGGGCTGCTGCACGACGTAACGCGTGGGAAAGTGCCACGTCTTGACACTTTGAAGCGCTTGGTTGATCGGCTGGCGGCGCTCAAGGTCAACCAACTGCAATTGTACATCGAGCACGCGTTCGTATTCGGCTTTGACGCTGACATCTGCGACGCGGAGCACGGACTGACCGCCGCGGAGGTCCGCGAGTTGGACGCCTATGCGCGGGAACGGTTCATCGACCTGGTGCCGGCTATCGCCAACCTGGGGCACATGGGGCGCGTTCTTTCGCTGCCCAGGTATCGCCACCTGGCGGAGATCGAGGCGCCGACGTCGTGGGAGGCGATGTCGTGGCCGCAGCGGGCGCGGGGGCTGACGCTGGATTGTGTGAACCCGGAATCGCACGCGCTGGTTGGGCGGCTATTCGAGGAGATTCTCGAGGCTTTTTCTGCGCCGGTGGTCAACATCTGCGGCGATGAGCCGTGGGATCTGGGCGCGGGTAAGAACAAATCGCGCCTGATCGGCGAAGCCAAGCCGCGGGCTTACATCGACCACCTGAGACGTGTGGCCGATTGGTGCGCGGCGCGGGGGCGGCGGGTTCAGTTCTGGGGGGACGTGCTGCGATATTACCCGCAATCGCTGGGAGAACTGCCACGCGATGGCACTGTCTTGCATTGGGGGTATGACGACTCCGCAGATTACGAAGGCACGGGCCTGTTCGTGGCCAGCGGACTGCCAACGTTTGTCTGCCCCGGCACGTCGGGCTGGAAGCGGACGCTGAACGCGATGAACCTGGCGGAGCGGAATATTGCGACGTTCGCGGCCGTGGGGCGTAGGCACGGCGCCGTCGGGCTGCTCAACACGGATTGGGGCGACCAAGGGCATTTCAACCCGCTGGCGGCGTCGTGGCACGGCATGGCGCTGGGGGCGTGCCTGGGGTGGAACGCGGATCACCCGGTGGGCGCGGATCTTGATCGTCGGTTCGCGAAGTGGATGTGGAGAACGGACGAGGTTGAGGGGGTATCACTGCTGCGTACCGCGTCCGCGATTTTGGAGCGGTGCGAAACGTGGCGAATGCTGTGGATGCCGTGCGCGACGGTCGCCGGCGAGCCCACCCTGCCGACGGTTGAGGAAGCGCACGCCGCCGCCGAAGTTGCGCACGCGGCGTCTTGCTGGTGCGAAAAGCACCGCGCGGACGTCCGCCCCCACGACCTCGATCTGGCGGAGCTGGAACTTGCCGCGACGTTCACTGGGCTGTCGGCCAGCAAGCTGGCCATGCTGGCAAAGCGGCTCCCGGAGTATCCCGGGCGCACCGCGGCCGACGATCGCGCGGCCGCATGGGCCGATCGAATCACTGGCGCTGCGCAGGAGTATGCGGAGGCGTGGAACCGGCGTAACAAGTCATCCGGCCTGCGCGATATCGAAGGGGCACTTCGACAGGCGGCCGAGGACTTGCGCGCGTTCCACGGCGACTAGTTTTCCTGATTGTTGATCGTGCGGCCGTCCGGGGGAACTCGCGGGTTTGGTGCGCGGCTGGCGTTGCCGGAGGTTGCAAAAGTCTCGAACAGTGCGTGCATCGGAAACTTGGAAATCCGCGCGAGCTAAAGCCCGCGGCGCGCGTGTGCATTGCCGAAGATGCAGCAGGCAGGTATGACACCCTGCCGCCCGACGGCGCGGCGCCGGCGCCGGCGCCGGCGTGGAATGGCATCCAGCCAGTGGGAAGCAAATTGCGTCCGGAGTTTCGATGGCCACGCTCGATTTTGTCATCCTGGGCCTGTATTTCGTCGCCAGCCTGGCGATCGGGTTGTGGTTCGGGCGCGGGGAAAAGAACACGCACGATTTTTTTCTCGGCGGACGGCGGCAGCATTGGCTGCTGGCGGGGATGTCCATCGTAGCCACGGAGGTCAGTGCGCTGACACTGATCGCCGTGCCGGCCGAGGCGTTTCGCGGCGACTGGTGGTACCTGCAAATGTACGCGGGCGCGTTTGCGGGGCGGATGCTCATCATTCTGATTCTGCTGCCCGCGTTTTATGCTGGGTCGGTGACGACGGTGTACGAGTTTCTGGGCCAGCGTTTCGGCCCGTGGACGCGGGTCACGGCGTCTTTGTTGTTTGTGGTATCGCGGGTGATCGGCAGCGGGTTTCGGCTGCTGGTGGCCTCGCTGGCGATCGCCGAGATTTTCGGGTGGAACCTGTACCTGGTGATCTGCGGGTCGGCGTTGATAGCGATGACATACACGACGGCCGGCGGCATCCGCGCGATCCTGTGGACCGACCTGTTTCAAGCGTGTCTGTTTCTGGGCGCGGCCGGGGCGGTGGTGGTCTTCCTGTTCGGGGCGATTCCCGGTGCATGGACGGAGAATCTCTCCGCCGCGGCTGAGGCGGGAAAGCTGCAGGTGATGACCTGGAGTGCCGACCCCAACCACGTGAAGTCCTTCTGGGTGCTGGCGATTCACGCAACGTTTCTGAACATGGCGGCACTGGGGGTGGATCAGGACCTGACGCAGCGGATGCTGACCTGTTCGGACGTGCGCCGTGGGCAGCGGTCGCTGCTGTTCAACGCCTTCGCGGGGCTGCCGATCGTGTGCACGTTTCTGTTGATCGGGACGCTGCTGTATCTGTTTTTTCAGCACGCCGGAGAAGCGGCGCTGCCGGGTCGGGTGCAGGAAAAAACCGATCTGGTGTTTCCCTACTTCATCGCCACCGGGCTGCCGGCGGGCAGCGGGCTGCGGGGGCTGCTGGTGGCGGCGATCTTTGCGGCGAGCATGTCGAGCCTGTCATCGGCCATCGGGGCGCTGTCGTCCACAGCGGTGACCGACTTGTACCGGCCGTTTCTGCGCGCTGCCCGGGAGGAGCCGCACTTCCTGCGCGCTGCCCGGCTGGCGACGATGTTTTTCGGCGCGGTGCTGGCCGTTACGGCGATCGCGTTTGCGGGGCACGACCGGCTGCTGGTGAAGGTGTTCGAACTAGTGGGGTTGATTTTCGGCGGGCTGCTGGGCGTGTTTCTGCTGGGGATATTGACGAAAACGCGCGGGCACGACCGGCTCAACGCCTTGGCGATGTTAAGTTCGGTGGGGCTGCTGGTGGCGCTAAAGCTGGTGCAGGAGGCGCGCGAGACGGTTTGGATTGCGTGGCCGTGGTGGGTGGTCATTGGGACGGTTTGGACGTTTGGGGTGGCGGCGTGTGCACGAAGCGCATTTCAGACGGTGAGAAGCCAAGGACATGCGAACTGATTAATCATCGCCGGCGATCTCTCGCTCGAGCTGGTCCGGTGGAGGCAGAACAGCTGCAATCGCGTCACGGACTTCAGGCAACTGGTTTTCGACGATTTCCCAGACTTCGGGGAGGCTCACGCCTTCGTATTGGTGGATAAGCACATCGCGCAGCGCGGCCAAGCCGCGCCAAGGAATGCCGGGGTTTCGCGTGCGAAAGTCGTCGGGGATGCGTTTGACTGCCTCGCCGATGACCTCCAGGTTGCGCACTACAGCATCCTGGATCATCGGCCTGGAAAGAAACTCCTGTCGTCCGGCACTCGTGTAGCCGCGGATTCTGTCCGCACGCTCCACTATCTGAACAAGGTAGACGCGGGGGTCCTTCTTCATAACGGGCGTGCCTCTCGGAGGATGCGCCGGCGCAGGAGCCAGTAGAGCGAAGACTCGGTGACGATGTCAACTTGTCGCCCAAGCAGGTCGCTCAAGTCGGCCTTCATCAACCCGATATCGAAGAGGCTGCGGCCCTCTTCCATATCCACCAGCAAGTCGACGTCGCTGGTCGTATCGGCGTCGCCGCGCGCGACTGAGCCGAACACACGCACATTGCGTGCACCGTATCTGGCTGCAATGGCCAGCACTTCGGCTCGTTTGGAATGTAGCACTTCTTCGACGTTCATCGCACACCGTGGCGCCCGCCGGTCCAACCCTGCAGACTCAGGATAACATCCATGCCGCGAACTGGTAAGTGCCCCAGGCCCCGCAGTAGGCCAGGGTAGTCATGTAGACGAAGGTGAAGATCGGCCAGCGCCAGGTGCGGGTTTCGCGTTTGATCACCGCCAGCGTGGCGCCGCATTGGCAGCAGAGGGCGAAGAAAACCATGATGGACAGGGCCACGGCGATGTTGAAGACCGGCCGACCGTCGGGCCAGGCGGCGGTGTGCAACCGTTCGCGCAGGCCCGCCGATTCCTCGTTCTCCCCCGCGCCCAAGTTGTAAATGGTACCCATCGTGGCGATGAATACTTCGCGCGCGGGAAAAGACGCAATGGCTGCGGTGGCGATCCGCCAGTCCCACCCGAGCGGGCGAACGGCCGGCTCGATCCAGCGGCCCATGCGGCCGAGGGCACTCTGGCGAAGGTAAGCGCCGGACTCCTCGCGGTCGAGTTCAGCGAGGCGGTCGGCAAGGACGGAATCATCATCGATCGATGGTTCCCCGGCGTCCACTGAGCGCGGGTGGGCAATCGGATCGGATGCGACCGCGCGGGCTGCAGTCCGCGGCTCGATTTCATTGGCAGACAAGTGTGCCTGCGCGCGCAGGGCGTCATACTCAGCGGCGATGGAGGCCGGACGCGGGTAATAGCCCAACATCCAGACGACCATGGCCACGGCGAAGATGATCGTCCCGGCAGATACGCAGAACTCCTTGCCCTGCTGAAACATGCGAGTGAGCACGACCGACGGCGACGGCCATTTGTACGTGGGCAATTCTATCAAGAACGGCTGACCGGCTCCCTTGAAAACAATGCGTTTTAGCAGCCATGCGATGGCGACCGCCACCACGGCGCCCACGAGGTACATGGCCAGCAGCGTCGCCGCCTGAAGGTTCAGCAGTCCGCCGAGAAGCGGCGTGGCAGGGATGAAAGCGCCGATGAGCAGGACGTACACCGGCAGGCGAGCGCTGCAACTCATTAACGGGGCGATCAGGATGGTCACCAAACGGTCGCGACGGCCCTCGATCGTGCGGGTGGCCATGATGCCGGGAACGGCGCATGCGAACGAGGAGAGCAGCGGGATGAACGACCTGCCATTCAATCCCACGAGCCCCATCCAGCGGTCCATCAGCACGGCGGCGCGGGCCATGTAGCCGCAATCCTCGAGGATTGCGATGAAAAGAAAGAGAATGAGAATCTGCGGCAGGAACACGAGCACGGCACCCACGCCAGCGATCGCGCCGTCGACGAACAAGCTCTGCAGCGCCCCCGACGGAACGATCGCGGCAACGGCTTCGCCCAGAGAGCCGACGACGGTTTCGATCGCGTCCATCAGGGGTGCCGCCCAGGCGTAAATCGCTTGAAAGCAGATTCCCATCAACAGCAGAAAGAGGAACATCCCCGCGACCGGGTGCGTGAGTGCGCGGTCCGCCCATTCGGTACGTTTCGGCCGCGGCGCAGCGGCCCGCGTGACCGCCTCGGCCAATACGCGGCCAATCCAGGCGTATCGGATGCGTGCTTCCACCTCCACGACGGATTCCCCGCCTGCACGAATGCGTTCGCGGCGTTCGTGGAGTTCTTCTGCGAGGCGTCGACCACAATGGCGAATCAGACGTTGTTCGTGAAAGCCACCGGGATCGAGCAGGGTCTGCATGAGGTGCATTCGACCGCCGGTCGTGGGTGGTGAGCCGGCCGTCGGGACGGCGCGTCCCGCGGCGCCGTTGCCCTGCGCGTTGCGCACCGAGTGGGTCAGGCCGTCAAGCTCGGCGCAAACGCACTGCGGAAAGGCCGGGCAATGGTGCGCGGCAGGCGAATCTACTGCCGCCAGAATGGCATCCTGCAATTCCGCAATGCCCTTACGCTGCGTTGCCACAACTGGGACAACCGCACACCCCAGATCGCGCGCGAGAATCTGCGTGTTGATGCGCAGTCCCGCGTCCGAGGCCAGATCTACCATGTTCAGGGCAATCACCACGGGTTTGCCCAATTCAAGGACCTGGCTGGCCAGAAAAAGGCTCCTTGACAGATTGGCGGCGTCCAGCACGACGACGATGACGTCCGGTTCGGGTGTGTCCACTAAATGGCCAGCCAGCAAGTCGAGAACCACGGCTTCGTCGGCGGATGTCACAGCCAGGCTGTACATTCCAGGCAAGTCGATAAGCTCGATACGTAGTGCGTTCTCCTTGACCTGTAGCCACCCGCTGCGTTTCTCGACAGTTACGCCGGGGTAGTTGGCTACGTGCTGGCGAACGCCAGTGATCGCGTGAAAGATTGTGCTCTTTCCTGTATTGGGGTTGCCCACCAAGGCGACCACGCGGTGCGTTTTCAGCTGGGCAAGCGCTTCGATGGGTTTCATGGAGCGTTTCGCTTCGAGAATCGTACGTGTCAATGCTCGCCGATACGATTCGCGTTAACGAGGCCGCACGAAGCCGCACGGGCTAGCGAGCATTGCATCGCCGGCGATCGGGCAGCGTTCGGGGGCCGAAGAGGCCAAATGAATACAAGCCTGAAGCGCCAATCCCAGCCCGACATAGCGCTCGTCGATACGAAGGATGCATGGCCTTCCCGGGCGTATCATGACAACATTTGCGCCTTGAACGAAGCCCATGTCGGCCAGTCGCTTGGCTGAGGGGCGGGTGGCATCGATGGCCCAAATTATCCCGCTCTCGCCGGCGCGCAATTGAGCCACAGTTCGCACGTCCTGGTGCGGCTGCGCGGCCGAAGGAGTCTGCAAGACCTGGATCATGGGCCCCTTGCAATTGAGACTGAGTCTCTATAGCCTCAGCCATTATAGAACGGATCGGTTTCTCGCACAAGCGTGTTCGGGGCTCGGGCGATCGACTACGTCACGCGTTCGGTCCGATACTATGGCTAGGACTCGTTTGATGTTATTATTCGCGGTCGCAGTTGAACAAGTTCGGACCCCGGTCGCCATCGGGGTTTCGTGACTGATCCGCAACGCGTAAGGGAGTAGTTGGCATGTTCGACATTGACGGATTTCTAACGTCTACCGAGTTTCTTATACAATTGGCGTCCTTGATCACGGCTCTGCTCAGTTCGCTGGTCGGCGATTTGATTGCGGGCTTTTTTGCCGCATCTTGAGGCTCGAACCGACGGTCAAGCACGGGGAATTCGCTTGACCCGCCGGTTCCGTGTGGTATATTTTCGAGGTGCAGTTGCGGGGGCCGGCCTTTTCTGGTCGAACTCGGTGGCCCCTGCGATCGGATACTGTTTAGAGACGAAGCGGTTCAACGCTCCATGACGCGCTTGTCGAATTAGCCCTTGTGTTCGCTGTTCGGGTGCCATCCTGCCCAGCGACCGGCTAGCGCGAGTGTGGATGGTTGATCCGCTTATTTTTTTGCCGATCGGGTTCCCCCGATGACAGCCAGCATTGTAACGGAGGCCGTCGCCTGTTAGTCACCCTTCCGGATGGAAAGCACGTCGAAGTCGCTGCCGGCGCATCTACCGCGGACGTGGCCGCGATGCTCGGTCCCGGCCTGGCGCGGGCGGCCATTGCCGGCAAAGTGGCATGGGAAGGGCAAACGCACATCGTAGACCTGAATCGCCCGCTTCCCGGCGATTGCATGCTGACCATTCTCACGGCGAACGACGACTGCGCGGACAGTCTTTACGTGTTGCGGCACAGTACCGCACATGTCATGGCCGAAGCGGTGTGCAAGCTGTTTCCCGAAGCCAAACTGGTTTATGGCCCTCCCCTCGAGGACGGGTTCTATTACGACATCGACCTGTCGCGTTCGATCACGCCTGATGACTTCCCGAGGATAGAGGAAGAGATGTCGCGGATCGTGAACGACGATCGCCATTTCACCCGCTACGAGTTGCCGCGCCCTCAGGCGATGACCAAACTGCGCGACGAGGGCAACCGCTACAAACTGGATAACGCGGAGCGAGCAGAAGGCGATTCGCTGAGTTTCTACGTGACCGGTGCGAGGGTCGGCCAGGACTTTGAGGACTTGTGCCGCGGTCCCCATGTGCCGCGTACCGGGATCATTAAGGCATTCAAGGTTCGCCAGGTCAGCCGATCGCATTACCGCGGCGACGTCAACGACCAGCCGCTGCAGCGCGTGTACGGAACTGCGTTCTTCAAAAAGGCGTCGCTGACCTCCTATTTGCAGCAGCTTGAGGAAGCCCGTAAGCGCGATCACCGCGTCATCGGCCGAGAACTTGATCTGTTCCACATCAGCGAACAGGTCGGCGGCGGGCTGGTTCTGTGGCTTCCCAAGGGCGCTATGGTGCGAACCCAGCTTCAGAACTTCCTCACCGGGGAGATGATGAAGCTGGGTTACGAAATCGTCTATACGCCGCACGTCGGCCAGTTGGGCCTCTACCGATGCAGCGGGCACTACCCGTATTACGAGGATTCGCAGTACCCGGCGATGTTCGAATCCGATCGCGGCAAAGCACTGCAAAGCGTCCTGCAGCTTGCCCAGCGTGTCAGGGGATTGGTGGGCCGGGATCGAGATGACGGAGCTGCGGCGGTGCACTCGATGCTCGAAGCCGTGCAATCCAGTTATGGTGCGATCGCCGGCCATGCCCCGTCGTTAACGTTGGATCAAGTGATCGAGTTGCTGTACACGGCGCTGCGTGACGAGCACGGTTACCTGCTGCGGCCGATGAACTGCCCGCACCACATACAGATTTATGCGTCACGGCAGCGCAGCTACCGGGATCTGCCGGTGCGACTGGCGGAGTACGGAACGGTTTACCGCTATGAGCAAAGCGGCGAGATCAGCGGCATGACGCGGGTGCGGGGCTTTACGCAGGATGACGCGCATCTGTTCTGCACGGCTGACCAGCTTGGCGATGAACTGCTCACCACGATCGAGCTGACGGTGAAAGTGTTGAAGACGCTTCGGCTGGAGGACTACCGTGTCCGGGTAGGGTTGCGCGATCCCGCCAGCGACAAGTACGTCGGCTCGATGGAGAACTGGGGACGTGCCGAAGAGGCGGTTCGCCGTGCGGCGCGCGAAAGCGGTATCGCCTTCACCGAAGAGCCGGGCGAAGCGGCATTCTACGGTCCCAAGATCGACTTTGTGGTCAAGGACTGCATCGGGCGGAGTTGGCAACTGGGTACCGTTCAGGCAGACTACAACCTGCCGGAGCGCTTCAAGCTGACGTACATCGGTCCGGATAATGCCCCGCACCAGCCGGTGATGGTGCACCGCGCCCCGTTCGGCAGCATGGAGAGGTTTGTGGGCATATTGATTGAGCATTTTGCCGGCGCCTTCCCGTTATGGCTTTCGCCGGTTCAGGTGGCCGTGGCATCGGTGAGCGAGAAGAGCGAGGGCTTTGCCCGCGAGGTCTTTGATGCGCTTCGAAAGGCGGGGCTCCGCACGGAGCTGGACGTCAGTGCGGAGAAGATCGGCCCCAAGAAACACCGCCTGCGTGCCGCCAAGATCAACTACATTCTGGTTGTGGGCGAACAGGAGGTCGCTGCCCGCACGGTGAACGTGAATGACCGCGACGGACGAACAATCGGAAACATGGCGCTCGAGACCTTTGTGGCAGGCATGCAGAATGAGGTCGAAAGCAAGGGTTTGACGCCGTTTGCATCGGGATGAGTTAGAGTACCGCTCGGAGAGACGATGCGTCGGGCGGGTCCGGAAAGTTGATCGAAACGCATCCGCGGACTTTTTTGGAAAGGTGAACGACCATAGCCAAGGCACTTCGACTTAACGAGCAGATACGCATTTCTCCGGTGCGGGTGATCGACCAGCACCAGAACCAACTGGGCGTGATTCCGACGTTCGAGGCGCTGACGTTGGCGCGCGAGGCGGGATTGGATCTGGTGGAGGTTTCGCCGATGGAGCGGCCGCCGGTGTGTCGCATCATCGACTACGGCAAGCACGTCTACGAAAAGAAAAAGCGGCAGAAAGTCGCCGGGCACAGTCATGTCATCATGCTCAAAGAAATCCGGCTGCGACCGAAGACCGACGTTCACGACCGCGAGGTCAAGCTGCGGCGTGCCCGTGAGTTTCTGGAGGCGGGGCATAAGGTCCAGTTTACGATGCTCTTCCGCGGGCGCGAGCGGTTTCACCGGGATCTGGCTCAGGAGATTTTTCAGTCCATCGTCACCGAGCTGGGCGAAACCGTGAAGATTGAGCGCCCCGCAATGATGGATGGTAAACGCATGACCATGGTGGTCAGTCCCGGAAAGACAAGCGCAAAGCCATCCAAGTCGGAGAGCAAGCCGGGGGCGAGTTCGGTCAAGTCGGCCGGCGTCCGGCCTGCCGCCCGTGCGACCTCCGTCCGAGAAGAACCGGAGAAAACGCCCGCTCCGAGAGCACCGACCAGCGATCCCGGTTAGTCCAGGAGGGTGCGAACGCGCCACGAGCAGACGTCGCGGAACTCCATGGCTCCCTCAGTTTGGTGGAACAGGGGGCGGCTTGGCGGCGTAAGGCGCACGATAAGAGGCTGGTTTTGATGCCATCGGGACTTGCGAACCCCGTGGATATTCCTTAGTTTGTGGACGGTCCGAGGGGGTCGGGGACGAAGCCACTGTCTTTAACCCAAGCCATGGTTGTCGCAATCGATACTTAGAGAGGACGTTTCATGCATCATGACGAAATTACGCCTCCGCACGGCGGCCGGCTGGTCGAACGGACGGGCGCACGCACGGAAAACGGCACCACGGTGGCCACCATAACCCTGACGGAGCGCCAACAGTGCGACTGGGAGATGATTGCCATCGGCGCCATGAGCCCCCTCGAAGGCTTCATGGGCGAACAAGATTACCACAGCGTGTGCGACCACCTGACATTGGCCGGGGGCACGTTATGGCCGATGCCCATTACTTGCGCGGTTTCCGATGATATCGCGGCCAAGGTCGGCAAAGGCGCCCGGGTAGCGTTACAGGATGATGCGAATCGCCTGCTGGGCTATATGACGGTGAGTGAGGTGTATCGGCAGGACAAGAGGAAACAGGCCCTGAAGGCGTTCGGCACCGACGATGCGGCCCATCCCGGTGTGAAAGTTCTCATGGGCGAAGGAGAAACGTGCCTGGCGGGTAAGATCGACGTCGTTGCGCCGCGGCACGCTCCGATGTTCGCCGATCACCGCCTTACGCCTGCGCAAACGCGCGCGGCGTTCAAGCAGCGCGGCTGGCGGACGGTGGTCGCGTTTCAGACCCGCAATCCCATCCACCGGGCTCATGAGTATATCACCAAGTGCGCGCAGGAGATTTGCGATGGACTGTTGATACACCCGCTGATGGGTGCAACCAAGGACGGCGACATTCCCGCGGAAGTGCGCATGCAGTGCTACGAGGCGCTGATTGAGAAGTATTACCATCCTGAGCACACGATGCTCTCGGTCATGCCCGCGGCCATGAGATATGCCGGTCCGCGGGAGGCGCTGCTCCATGCGATCTTGCGGCAGAATTATGGATGCAGCCACATCATCATCGGGCGCGACCACGCGGGCGTGGGCACCTACTACGGCACCTACGACGCCCAGAAGATGTTCGACCGCATTCCTGCCGGTTCGCTGAGCATCCAGCCGCTGAAGTTTGAGAACACCGCCTGGTCAAAGAAAGCCGGCGGCATGGTCAGTGAAAAGAGCTTTCCGGATATCCCGGACGACAAGATCGTGCTATCCGGAACCAAGGTGCGAGAGATGTTGTTGAATGGCGAGCGCCCCCCGGCGGAATTCACGCGGCCGGAGATTGCCGATATTCTGATCGCCGCGATGCGCAAGTAATCAACAATCGGCGGCGCGCCGAGAGTCCTGCGGCCCGTCTGCCGTGGTGACGCAAGAAGCCATGCATTCCCGCTAGGCAAGGAAACGAATCGATTTCCCTGGAACTGCACAAACCTGTCGGCAGAGTTGACGTGATTCCGGTGGACGCCTCGGCTCCTGTTCCACCGGACGACGTTCTCAGCGCCATCTCGGGCCTGAAGCATGTCATTACGGTGTCACATGTAGTGCCCGATGCCGATGCGCTGGGGTCCATGTATGCCGTGGCCGCGGCCTTGGACGGTGGGGGGCGCCGCGTGGCGGTCTCGCTGCCGGAGGGGTCGCTCTCGCAGCGGCTGCGGTTTCTCACCGAAATGGCCGCCGTCCCCGTTGCCATGCCGGCGGATTTCGATTCGGCTGATGGGTTCATCGTGCTCGATACCGCGAAAGCGTCGCGCTGCAACGTAGGCGCGGCGCTAAAGGACACCGACTGGTCCGCGGGACGGCCGGTGATCAATATCGATCACCACGACACCAACACCCGATTCGGCACCGCGAACTGGATCGTGGGCGGCGCGAGCAGCACGTGCGAACTGGCGTATAATCTGCTTTCGGCATTGGGCCGGCCGGTTTCCGCACCTGTTGCCTCGCTGCTCTATGCCGGCATTCAGACCGATACGCTGGGCTTTTCGCTACCGTCGACGACTCCGTCGGCGCTGATGGCTGCATCCGAATTGGTGGCGTTGGGTGCCGATGTGGGCACCCTGGGTGAGCGCTTGGGCCGCAGCCTGGCGGCGAGCGAATTTGCGCTGCTCCGCGTGATCTACGACAACACGCGCGTGCTCGCCGGCGGCCGGCTCGCGTACAGTTCCGCCAGTTTCGAGGAAATCCAGACGGCGGGCTGCACGGCGGCCGACATTGATGACCAGATCAACGTGCCCCGCTCCCTTGACGGCGTGGAACTGGCATTGCTCTTCACCGAGGGCCGCCAGGGCAAGACACGCATCAACTTTCGTGGCAGCGGCAACGTCACGGTGACAGACCTGGCCGCGGCCTTTGGCGGCGGCGGGCACGCGCAGGCGTCCGGCGCGGTCCTTGACTGCGGGCTGCGGCAGGCGATTGACCAGGTTATTCCCAGCGCGGTGGCCCACGTCCAGCAGTTCGCCCCCGGGGTTTAGCATGCTTTGAAACCGTCGGCAATGTCCGGACCGGCGTAACTGCGTTGCGTCGCCAGAGGGGTTCCGCTAGGCTGGCGCACAGGTCGGGGAGAGCTGAGGAAACGCGCCGCTTCGGCGCCATTTTGGAAGGGAACAGCCATCATGCTCGACAAAGTCATCGCTTATATCGACGCTCACCGCGAATCGTACCTTCAAAGGCTGTACGACCTGTTGCGCATCCAGAGCATTTCCACGGATCCCGAGAAAACGGCAGACATGCGCAAGGGGGCCGATTGGGTTCGGCGTGTGTTTGCCGACTGCGGCATGCACAACGAGATTATTGAAACGGCTCGTCATCCGTGCGTTTACGCGGAGGCGAAGGGCGACAAGAACAACACGGCGCTCATTTATGGGCATTACGACGTGCAACCCACCGGCGATGAATCCCTGTGGAAATCGCCTCCCTTTGAGCCGACGCTGCGCGACGGTTGCGTGTATGCGCGCGGCTCCGCCGACGACAAGGGGCAGATCCTGGCGCACATGCTCGCCGCTGAGGCGTGGATGAAGGTCGCGGGCAAGCCTCCGGTGAACGTCAAGTTTCTGGTCGAAGGCGAGGAGGAAATCGGCTCACCCAACCTGGGCAAACTGATCCGCGACCAGCGCGATCGCCTTTCATGCCAATACGTGGCCCTATCCGATACGCCCAAGTTCGACGCCAAGACGCCGGCAATCACGTATGGCACCAAGGGGCTGGTGTACAAGGAAATCGTGGTCACAGGCCCCAAGCAGAACCTGCACAGCGGCTCTTACGGCGGCACGCTGATGAACCCCGGCAATGCGCTGTCGGCCATCATCGCGACATTTCATGACGCCGAGCGCCGCGTGACCATTCCGGGCTTCTACGACGACGTGCGTGACTTATCTGCCAGTGAGCGCGACGCGATGAAGAAGCTGCCTTTCGACGAGCAAGGCTACCTCGGTGCCATGGGCGCACCGGCGCTCATCGGCGAGAAGGGCTTTTCCACGATCGAGCGCCGGTGGGCGCGACCAACGCTCGACGTCAACGGCATGATGGGCGGCTTCACGGGCAGCGGCGCGTCCACCGTGATTCCCGCACGGGTCATGGCCAAGGTTTCCATGCGACTGGTGCCCGATCAAAATGCCGAGAAGATCTCCAAGGCTTTCGATGAAGCCGTACTTGCGCGTGCCCCTCAGGGGGTCAAGGTTGAAGTGCTCACGCATGGCTTTTGCTGTCCGGCCTATGTCTGCCCGCTCGATTCGTCGGGAATGGCCGCTGCGAAGCGCGCCGTCAGAGCCGGATTCGGCAAGGAGCCGTTTATGATCCGCGAAGGCGGAACGCTGCCGATCCTACCGCTATTCAAGGAAGTACTCGGGGCGGACTCCCTGATGATCGGACTGTGCCATCCGGACTGTAACGCGCACGGACCCAACGAGTTTTTCTGTCTGGACGACTTCATCGCGGGGATCAAGACATCCGCCCATTTTCTGAGCGAAATGGCCACGGTCGGTTGAACGATCGAACCGCCTGGCGCCTTTCAGCCATCGTGCGATGTCGGCTACCTTGTTCAAGGGCAAGGCGTACAGGCCGTCGGGTCCAGCGCCATGACTTGCGCGTAAGTCTCGCCCTGAAATGCCAGAATCGTGCGTTGAATGTCGGTAACGTTGATCAGGGCGTCGGGTTCGCAAAAGGGCGTCCCAATGACATCGCAGGATGCCAGGGTCAACCCCCGCGATGGGTCGAAGTCGCCGAGGAATCCGGCAATGGCCAGTTGAACATCGGTGAAGTTGACTACCCCGCTCCCGTCGAGATCGCACCATTGCGGCATCTGAACCATGGATGAGGCTGCGTACAGTCCGCAATCTACATGCACTACGTAACGAGCGGGGACCAGGTTTGCACCCTGGCGGTCCGTGGGGATGATATCCGCGGCGCTCACATAGACCGTCCCGCCCCAGAAAGCCGGCGTCAGAACGGCCCGTTCGGCCGCATTGGTCACCAGCGTGGCCAGCCCGCCGTCCGGTACGAGATCACCATCCACGTCAAACGGAATCGGCATACCCACGTACTTGGAGAGACAAGGAAGGTCAGGTGACGTGATCCGCAGGGTTGTCGGCGAGGGCGACCCAAGGGGAAGCGGCGTAATCGCCAGGTACTTGGATCCTGCGGCTACCACCAAAGGCGCCTGGCAGGGGCAGCCGAATTCCGGATCGCAAGCCCCGGGGCAGGGATCGCCGGAGTGCGCACATGCCCCTGTAGTAAGGTGGCAAAATTCCGTTCCGTTGCAAGGGTCGCCATCGTCCGTACAAGTGTCTGTATTTTGGCACTGACCTGCCACGCAGGCATCGGCCGTGCAGTTCAGGCCGTCGTTGCATTCAGCGGTGGTCGAACAGGACGTACACCCCGGCTCCACCGTACCTAAGCAGCTGCCATGAAGGTCGCAGCGATCATTGAACGTACAGGGATCGCCATCGTCGCATGCGGCCCCCGCTGCCCCGCAGCCGTTCACCGCCGCGAACGAAGCGATCATTCCGTCAATCCCACCGGCCAGGCCATTGGCAAATGCCGTTTCCACCGGCCAGTCCGTCGACTTGGTGTGGCCCGCAAGGTAGAGGTTGCCGTTGGCGTCGGTGGCGGCGGCGCGGGCGAAGTCTTCGTCTCGGCCGCCCAGGTAGCTGCC
>CAZMVD010000068.1:0-20635 GCA_964569425.1 uncultured Phycisphaeraceae bacterium | reverse complement strand
CCGAGTTTTTCATCCTGCTGCTGGGCAGCGGACTGGGCATGTTGTTGATGACCAGCACGTCGCACCTGCTGATGATCGTGCTGGCGATCGAGACGGCTTCGCTGCCCAGTTACGCCATCGTGGGATTCGACAAGAACGACCGCCGCGCCGCGGAAGCGTCGCTCAAATACATGATTTTCGGCGCCGTGAGCGCCGCGATCATGCTGTACGGGGCGAGCCTGCTCTATGGGCTGGTGGGCAGTCTTAGCGTCACGGATATCGCGCACTACACGGTGGCCAACCTGGCCGTCGGACCGACGCGGCTGGTGCTCATTGCCGCGTTACTGTGCTTTCTGGCGGGCATTGCCTTCAAGATATCCGCGGTGCCGTTCCACTTCTGGTGCCCGGACGCCTTCGAAGGAGCGCGCATCGAGGTGACCACCTGGCTCAGCGTCGCCAGCAAGGCCGCGGGGCTGGTACTGTTGGCACGGATTGTCTCGGTGTTTTGCGGGGCGGTGTCGCATCCGACGTCCTTGGCGCTGATCGAGCCGCTCGCGTGGGGCATCGGGATCATGGCGTGTGTCACCTGCACGGTGGGCAACTTTGCCGCGTACTGGCAGACCAGCGTCAAGCGGCTGCTGGCGTATTCGTCGATCGCGCACGCCGGGTACATGATGATGGCGGCGGCCGTGTTTCTGCATCCGTCTACCGGGGCCTACGCTTCCGGAATCACCGCCCTTTTGGCGTACGTCGTCATCTACCTGTTCATGAACCTGGGCGCCTTCGGCGTGGTGGCGCTGATGGTGTGGGACGGCGGTTCGGACCACATCGACGCCTTTACGGGCCTGATACGCCGCGCCCCCTGGCTGGCCGTGCCGATGATCATCTGTCTGGTCTCGCTGGTGGGCCTGCCGCCGCTGGCCGGCTTTCTGGGCAAGTGGTGGGTGCTGATGGCCCTGGGCGAAATGCAGAACACGCTCGGCTGGACGCTGATCATCGTCGCCGCGGTCAACACGCTCATCAGCCTGTACTTCTACATGCGCATTGTGGTGCAGATGACGCTGCGCGACGACGGTCACCCCGCGGTGCGTACCCCGCTCAGCGGTCTGGCGCTGGTCAACCTCTGCGCCGCCGCGCTGCTGGTGCTGTTCCTGTTTGCCAGGCCGCTGAAGACGCGTACCGACCATTACGCGCGCGATCTGTTCCAGGCGTCGGCCGTGGTGACGGACAGGGCGCATATCGTCTCGGTGCCCCCTTCGGACGCCATAGAGCTGCTCGACCCATGAATCACGACGCAGTCATCGACGTTCTCATCGAGTTGCTGGCCCTGGAGCAAAGCGCCCTTCCGCGGCGACTGGTGGAGGCAACCGTTTTCGTCTCGCGCGTCGCCATCGCAGAGCATGAGCTGATCCGCCGCATGGCCCGCGAATGCGATGAGCACTGCGCCTGGCTGGTGGCGGCAATCGTCGAACTCGGCGGCGAACCGGCACCGCGGAGCGGTGATCTGCGTTCGGCGGATTTGCACTTTCAGGAATTGCATTACGTTTTGCCGCGCCTGTTGGATTGGTTGGAGCGGCAGGTCGCCGCGTATGCCCGTGCCGCAGGGCCGCTGGCCGCCGAGCCGCACGCCGCACGCGTCGCGGCCCAAATCCACGCCCGCCATCAGGTGAACCTCGGCGCCCTGCACGAATTTTCCTCGGCCCCCGCCAGGCAATCGGCGTAGGTATCAATCCGGTCGCCCGGCACGCCGGTCGAACCGTTCACACCACGCCCGCCAACACCAGCCCCGCGAGCAGCCAGCAATAGACGGTGAAGTAGTGCAATCTCGCGCGCCGCACGGCGGTGAGCAGCAGCTTCAAAGCCGCCACCCCCACCAGAAATGAGACCGCCCCGCCGGCCAGCACCGGTCCCCATGCGAGGCCCGACAACCCTCCATCGGTTTCCAGCATGTCCTTCAGCTGGATCGCGGTGGCGGCCAGAATTGCCGGTGCGGCAATCAGGAAGCTGAACTCCGCTGCCCAGCGCCGGCGGAGCCCGCAGAAGGTGGCCGTGCAGATTGTCGCTCCACTGCGCGAAATGCCCGGCAAGATCGCCACGCCCTGCGCCGTGCCCACCAGTACCGCGTGCCACCATGGGAATGCTTTCCAGCTGCGCCGTCCGCGGGACAACAGCGCGGTGGTGGCCAGCAGCAGACCTGTCACCAGCAGCCCCACGCCGATCCAGATTGGCTTGCTGAACGCCGCCTCGAGCGTGTCTTTGAACCCCAGCCCGATCAATCCCGTGGGAATATTGGCGATGAAGGCCAGCCCGGCGATGCGCCAGGCGTATCGCGGGCGGGGGCAGGTCGATTGGGTTTCCAGCGCCAGGCGCCGCGCGAATCGCCGTAGGGGTCGGAGAAAGACCACTCCCACCGCCAGCAAAGTACCTACGTGCGTGATCGCATCAAACAGAAGCAGCGGCGTGGACTCCGCAGGCAGGTCAAGCCAGCGCTGCGCGAGGGCCAGGTGGGCGCTGCTCGAGACGGGCAGGAATTCGGTCAATCCCTGCAAGACGCCCAGCAACAGCGCGCCGCCATATTCCAGTTCGCTCACGCGCCGCCGCCTTCATCGAGGATGAACCGCGCGCGTACGATATAATGAACGGTGGACAGCGCCGTGATGATGACCGTCAACCACACCAGCACCGTCCGTGTCGTCATGGCCCATTCGCCCGCCGCCCAACCGCGGTCGTGGGCCACCAGCACCATGATGACCGGCGCCGCGATGCTCTGCATCCACATCTTGAGCTTGCCATACACGGATGCGCCGAACGCCCGACCGCGCGATTCGCTGAACCCCCGCAGCCCGGTCACCAGCAACTCGCGGCCCACGATGACCACCACCATCCAGGAACTCACTGCGGTGACGTTTTCGCCTGCCTCGTTCACGAATCCCGGCCCGACGAAGAGGATGAACGCCGCGCAGACCAGCACCTTGTCGACGAACGGATCCAGCACCCGCCCCAGCGACGTCACCTGCCCCCACTTGCGCGCCAGGTAACCATCCAGAATGTCGGTCAACGCCGCGACAATGAAAATGCACGTCGCCAGGTCCAGCATCCACGGTTTGGCCGCACGGTGCGAATACTGCGAGAGCAGCACCACGAACACCACGGCCATGACCAGCCGGCTCAGCGTAATCTGGTTGGGAACGTTCAGCACACGGCTCATGCGCGAACCACGGGAAGGGCGACGCGTGTGGGCACGGCCCGCAGATCGTACCCGTCGCGCCCGATACAACGAACCATGAGAAACTCGCCCGGCTCGGCGGCGCTGCCGTTGACCAGCGTAGCGCTGTCCACCGTGGGCGCCTGCCCCTGGTGTCGCGCGGATCGCACGCCGTCGCCAACCACTTCGTCCACCAGCACCTCGAACGAACGGCCGATGCGCTCCTCGGCCAGCGTGAAGGCCACTTCCTGCTGTGCGGACATCAGGGCGTCCACCCGCTCTTCCTTGACCGCGTCCGAGACCTGATCCTTCATTCGACCGGCGGGCGTGTCCGGCTCCAGCGAATACGGAAAAACGCCCAGCGCATCGAAGCGCGCCGCCCTGACAAACTCAACCAGTTCGGCGAATTCAGCGTCCGATTCGCCCGGAAACCCGACGATCATCGTCGTGCGCACCGACACCCCGGGGATGCGGCGGCGGATGCGTTCCAGCAGTTGTTCGGTCGTCGCGCGGTCGACCCGCCGGTGCATGGCTTTGAGCACGCGGTCGTTGATGTGCTGCAACGGGATATCGATGTATTTGCAGACCCGGTCGCATTCGGCGATGGCATCGAGCATTTCACCCGAAAGCACCGACGGGTACACGTACATCAACCGCAGCCAGCGCAGGCCGTCCACCGTGTTGAGCAGGCGCAGCAATCCGGCCAGCCCGCCCGCGATGGGATCTTCGCCCAGTCCGTAGCTCGTGGTGTCCTGCCCGATCAGGCTGATTTCCACCGCGCCGTCGGAGACCAACTCGCGTGCCTCTTCGCACACCACCGACGGCGGTTTGCAATGCATACGCCCCCGAATCGACGGAATGGTGCAGAACGTGCACTTCTGGTCGCACCCCTCGCTGATCCGAAGATAGGCGTAATGGTGGGGCGTGAGCCGCAGCCGCGCGGTGTCGATCTGCACAAACGGATGATAATCGGCCAGGTACAGGTCCGGCGGAGCCGGCTTGGGGCTTCGCTTTCCCTTGATGTGGCGTCGGTCCGGCTCCCCCCCTACCACGGCGCGGACGATATCGTCCCGGTTGTTGACCCCGACCAAGGCATCGACCCCGGGAATGCGGTCTAGAATCGCTTCCTTGTCGCGCTGTACCAGGCAACCGGCGACCACCACCCGGCGCAGCCGCCCATGCCCTTTCCGCTCCACCGCCTCGGAAATGACCTCGTCGGCCTCGGTGCGCGAGGCCTCCAGGAAGCCGCAGGTATTGATGACCAGCACGTCGGCCGCGTCCTCATCACCGGTGAGGACACAGCCCGCCTCCGCAAGCTGGCCGAGCATCTTCTCGGAATCGACCAGGTTCTTGGCACAGCCGAGCGAGACAAACGCCACCCGTGGGGGCCGCTTGAGGGCGTGTTTTCCGTTCTTCATAGAGCGCGCACCGAATCTATCAAAGCTGCGGTAGTGTAGCCGTTTACAGGGCAAAAGAAAGCCAACGTTCCTGACCGATGCGATCTGGCGTTTCATCGAGGGGATCCGTCCGTCACGCGGCCGTTGATGTCTCCAGGGCAGAAAACGGTATCATGGGCCGCGATGACGGGAATCGACCAAATCGCCGGCCTGCTTTGCGCGGCGCGGCGCGCTGTGGCCTTCACCGGGGCGGGGATCAGCACGGAAAGCGGCATTCCCGACTTTCGCAGTCCCGGCGGCGTGTGGTCGAAACATGCGCCGGTGATGTACGACGATTTTCTGGGCTCCCGAGCGGCGCGGGAGCGCTACTGGGTGCAAAGGAACGAGCTTTATCGCCAATGTCGCGGCGCGGTGCCCAACGTGGGGCATCGGGTGCTGGCCGGGTGGGAGGCGCACGGGCTGCTCAGGGCGGTGATTACGCAGAACATCGACGGCCTGCACCAGGACGCGGGCAGCCGGCGCGTGCTGGAACTGCACGGCACCAACCGCATTGTCGCCTGTGTAAGGTGCGGAAAGGAATGGGATCCGGAGGAAATCTGCCGCTGGATAGACGCGGGCGATACCGCCCCCGATTGCGACGTCTGCGGCGGACCGCTCAAATCGAAGACCATTTCATTCGGCCAGGCCATGCCCGCGGAGCTGATGTTTGAGGCGTCTCGACTGGCGCGCGAAGCCGACCTGTTCCTGGCCATCGGCTCCTCACTGGTGGTCGAACCAGCGGCTTCTTTGCCGCGCATCGCGGCCTATAGCGGCACTGCGCTGATCATCATCAACCGCGACCCGACGCCGCTGGACGGTATGGCGCGGCTGCTGGTGCGCGAGTCCATCGGACTTTCGCTGCAGCAGGTGGACGCATCAGTGGCCGCCCAAAACGATACTCGCCCACCCCGATCTGGAGTGGGCGAGCCGACAGACCTCGTGGCGTAATTCCCCTGGGTCAGTACGGGCTGACCGGCGCGGTGGTCAATACCCGCTGACGGGGCTGTAGTTGAGTCCGACTTCCTCCAGCCACACCTGCTGCTGCACTTTCTCTTCCCAACAGGCGATTTCGTTGCGAACGACGGAAAGCGCGTTGTGATAGTCGTCAATCGTCCGAAGCCAGGCCCGCGGATTCGTCGCCACCGAGGGCGCAAACGCGGCACCGTCCCACGCGTTGTCGAACTCACCCGCAAAGACCGTTCGGTGCATCGGCCGCGCGACCGGCGACATAAAAGTTCCACCGCCAGACGGTGCAACCGAGCTGGCCATAGTGCTGCGTTTCGGGACGGGCGACTCTTGCGCGTCCGACGCGCCCATCGACGACGACTGCGGCGATGGCCTGGTTACCGGCTTTGACGACGGCGCACCCGAGTGAGGATGGTTGTAGGTCGGTGCCGGCGGGCCGGCCGGGGGTTCGTCGATGATCGAGGCGGCCGCAGTGGGACGCGGTAACACGCCACCGGGCACCATGGCGTCCTCCCCATCCGGAACGATCGGCTGCATATACGAGTTGTAGCCGATGGGTGCGCCGATCAGCTCGCGGCGCTCGACGATCACTTCATCATCGTCGAGACAGGGCGGCTCCGGTGGCAACACCAAGGAAACGGGCCCGACCCAACTTTCGTCGAGCCAGGAGGCCGCCGTCGTGACTCTCGCCAGCTCTGCGGTCTCCTGTAGACAATGATTGAGCGGCTCGTCCTGACTGGCGGGAACCGGGGAGCCCATCGGCGCGGTGATCGACGCGGCCATAGTAGTCGGTGCCGGATCGACCGCTTCGATCAGTGGCTGGGGCGATCCCTGCACCACGGCGGGCAGCGGGGCAATCGTTACGGGAGCCGGATCCTGCGTCGCATCGGCGGTGCGCGCCACTTCCAGCCGCGCCGTAATCTGATCGAGCTGCACGCGGGCGGCGCGGAAGTTGGGATCGATTCGCAGTACGGTGTGCAAAGACTCTGCGGCCTGGGCGTAGCGCTGCTGTCCGCGAAGAAGCAGCGCCAGGTTGTAGTGGGCATCCGGTTCGGGCAGCACTTCCAGGAACGCGGCGAGGGCATCGTCAAAGCGCCCCTGCTGGCTCAGGGCCAGTCCCAGGTTGACGTGTGCCCGCGGATAGCGCGGGAGGATCTGCACCGCGCGGCGGAATTCCTGTTCCGCTTCGACCCACGCATGGTGGAACAACAGTTCGAAACCCAGATCGTTGTGAATCACGGCGCTGCCCGGCTTGAGCAACGCGGCGCGACGGAGCATGGGGAGCGCCTCTTCGTGCCGACCGGTGGCACTCAACAACACACCAAGCCGGTGGTGGGCATCGCCGTAGTTGTGGTTGACGGCGATGGCCTTGCGATACTGCTGGATCGCCTTTTCTGCCAGACCCTGGCGTTCGAAAAGGCGCCCGGCGGCGAAATGGGTATCGGGAAGGATTTTGGGCGGCGGCGCTTCCTTGGCCGACGCAGCCGACTGGTTGTCCGTCGGCTTCCAATTGGGCTTGTGTTGCCGCGCCGCCCTTTGGTCGTTATGCGCACAGCCTGACCCGATCAGCATCCACACCGACAACACCGCGAGCCTTGTGTAATGTTCCTTCATACGTTCACTCTGCCTCCTGAGAGCAGTATCCATTTGGGTTACACCTTTCCCCGGGCGGGCCTGCGTCCTAGCGACCGCCGCCGCCCGTCACAAACGAGCCACCCGTCTCCAGGTCGGCCGGCTTCTCGGTACCTTTTTCCATGACCACGATGGCCTCAGCCGCCGGGGTATAGCGTCCGCCGGACAACATCGGCTTCACCTGTACGCGATCCATGTTGCAGCCCGTGAGCGTCAGGTACTCGCGCACGTTTTCAATGCGCTGCGCCACGAGCGCGTCATCCGGCGAGAAGGTCTCGTACCGGACGGTGCCGCCGTAGGTGTCCAGCAGGGGGGCGAGGCGGTCGAGCCGCGCCGCACCGGTGCCGCTCAGTTCGGCGGTGTGGGGCACGAAGTGAATTTCGGCCACGGACATGTCGTGCAACATGGCGTTGTCGGTCATGTACTTGAGGTGTTCGTGGCGGTTCGCCTTGGTTTCGTCCATCTTGGCGTAGTACTGTTGGATGGACGTCAGGTGCTTGTCCTCGCCCTTGGAACAGCCCGGTACAGCGGGCAGGATGATGGACAACAGCGTGGCGCTCAACAGAATCCGGTGCATCATGAGTAACTCCTTGGCTTTTCTTGCCCGCGGCAGAATTTCGTCCGACGATCGCGCGTTCGGCCGGCACCGACGGCGGGCCGTCCGTCATCCCATAACTATCGTTCAATCCCAGACTTGACCTTCGTTAATCCCTGGCGCCCCAGGGCCCAAGTCTATGGGGGCGTGGCCAAGGGCGTCCGATAATGGACGCGTGCGCAATGCCGGGGAGGCTGGCTGAGACATGTCGCGGCGCGCCAATCTGGTAGAATCGGCCCTGGTATGTCGGATCAAACGGAAACTGCCTTGTCGCACGCCCGCGCGCTGCACCAACGATGCGTGGTGCTCGACGCTCACGTGGACACGACGCAGATGCTGATGCGCGAGGGATGGAACTTCGCTCAACGGCATCGCGATGGTCATGTGGATCTGCCGCGGCTTCGCGAGGGCGGCGTGAGTGCGGTAGTGCCGGCCGTCTGGGCACCGACTACGGTGGTTGCCCGGGAAGCGGTCAAGGCCGCCCGTGCCCAGCTCACGGCGATCCACGACGCCATCGCGCGGCACCCCAACGACCTGCTCTTGGCGCGGAGCGCCGAAGACGTGCGTCAGGCACGATCGACGGGCAGAATCGCCATGCTCCCCGCCATCGAAGGCGGACACCTTATCGCTCAATCTCTCGACTTGCTCCGCGAATACCGTGCGGCCGGGGCAGTCTACATGACCCTCACCCATTCCGCGCACCACGACTGGGCGGACTCTTCCGGCGGCGACGAACCGGCGACGCCGCGGCACCACGGCCTCACCCCCTTCGGCCGCGAGGTGATTCGCGAGATGAATCGGCTCGGCATGATGGTCGACGTATCCCACGCCGGCGATGCGACGTTCTGGGCGGCGCTGGAAACGTCGGCCGCGCCCGTCGTGGCCACTCATTCCTGCTGCCTCGCTTTGGCGCCGCATCATCGCAATCTCACCGACGACATGCTTCGTGCCCTGGCTGCTACCGGCGGTTGCGTGGGGATCTGCTTCTACGCAGCGTTTGTGGACCGTGACTTTCCCCGGCTGGAGCGATCGGCGATGGACGCTTACTTCGCCGCCGGGCTGCCGCGTGCTGCCCGTCTGACGGCGCACCGAACTCCCATGGATCTGTGCGTGGCGCACGTTCTTCACGCGCTGGACGTCGCCGGTCCGGAACACGTGGCCCTCGGTTCGGATTTCGACGGCGCGCCGGTCATGCCGATCGGATTGGAGGATTGCGCCGGGCTGCCTCGCTTGACCGCTGCGTTGCTGGAGCGCGGCGTGAGCGAGTCCACGCTCGAACTGATTCTGGGCGAGAATTTCCTGCGCGTGATGGACCGGTGCGCGTCGCACGCACTCACTGCGTCAAGCGGTGCAGGGTTCACCAACATTTCAGGCGCTGTTTCATGATGTCAGGCGCGGATTCCGTACCGTCCACCACGAAGGACCCGGCGTTGACGCCGAACGTCGACCCGTGCCATCCATCCGATGGGTCACGCCGCCGGCACCGCGACGACCTGTTCGCGGTTGCGCAGCGCGCGGCGCGCCGCCACCGGCTGCGCAAACTGCGCGCACCGGCCTTTCTGGTGCTGTTGGGGCTCGTGCTCTACGTACCGGGCATCAACTGGGGACTGCCCGCGGTTGTATCGTGGAGTCAGGATTCCGTGGCCGGCGCACGAACCCTGGGCGCCGTCGAAGGTTGGCCGGGGAACTGGCAGGGTCGTTACCCGCCGGCGCACTTCCTTCTGCTCGACGGCCTCTACCGCCCCCTGAACTCCCTATGGGCGGCGCGCGGCGAACTCGTCGTCGATCCGCGAACCGGTGAGAAGTCGTTGCGCGCGCCGCAAGCCCCCAAGATTGGATTGCGAATCCTTATCGCGCGGTTGCTTAGCGTCGGGATGGCCATCGCGACCGGTCTGGGCCTGTGGGCCACCGCTCGGCGCCTGCTGCATGATCGAACCGGCGCTTTGCTGGCGGCGGTGGCATTCATGATCGGCGCCGACTTCACCTACTTCGCGCACCTCGACAACGTGGACGTGCCCTCGGTCTGCTGGTTCGCCTGGAGCCTGTTCTTCTACGTCAGGCTGTTGCAGGCCCATCGACTCCGTGACGCCGTTCTGCTGGGCGTTTTCGCGGCGCTGGCGGCGGGGACCAAGGACAACGTGGCTGGAATGTACCCCGGCATGGCTCTGGTGCTGCTCGGGCTTCGATTCTGGGAGTTGCGGCGCCGGCAGGCGTGGCACCGTTCCGTGATCGGCGCGTTTTGGCAACCCCATTGGCTGGCCGGTGTCGCGGCTTTTGTCGTGCTCCTGTTGTTTATCAATGGCGCGTTCGTCAATTTCGAAGGTTTTGTGGGCCGACTGCGATACTGGCTCCATCCGCCGCCGGATTCGCTTCATGCCCAACAGCTTCGCCACGGCAGCCTGTACGGTCTGATGGGGGCAACGGTCTGGTATGCGGCCAGCGCCGTCGGCTGGCCGATGCTTGCGGCCATCGCCGCCTCGACCATTTATGCACTGGTGCGTCGGCCGCGCGTGGCCCTGATCTGTCTGGTGCCGCCGTTGGGGTATTTTCTGATCGTATTGGTACCGATAGACTTTGTGTACGCCCGATTCCTGTTCGCTCCGCTGGGGTTGTTTTGCGTGCTGGTCGGCGCGGCGGCGGCGGCCTGGTGGCGGGCCGATCGCATTTCGCCCCCGGTGCGTGCGATGGTATTCGCGGTGGTGCTCTTGCCGTCGCTCGCCTATGCCGCAGCGGTCAATGCCGAGATGCTCACCGATTCTCGCTATGAATGTGAGGCGTGGTTCGACGCCCAAGTCCCCCGTCACGCCAGCGTGGGTGCGTTTTCTCTCGACCAAACCCCTAGCCTGCGCCCGCAATATCTGCCCCGCGTGCACGAAATGGGCTACGCGACCCATCCCGTGGTGATGGCCCGGGAGTGGTTCGAGCGCCCGCAGCCCGAGTATCTGATTCTCACCAATTACACCTACGAGGATTTCGACGAAGCGCAGCGGGCATGCCTGAGAGAACTGCTCTCCGGATCCTTGGGTTACGACCCGGTGGTCGCTTTCTCCGGTCGCTTTCTCGGAACCGGCTCTTCGTGGCTGAGTCTCGCCGGATGGGGTACGCCGACCATCGGCAAGATCAGCCCCACGCTCACCGTACTCCGCCGCCGCGCCGCGGCACGCCCTGGCGAACAACAAGTGCCGCCGCCTGACTCGACATGACCAAGCCGATTCCTCATGATCCGCCATCCCCCCGCCGGCCGGCGCCGCGACTGATCCTCGCATCCGAGAGCCCGCGGCGTGCCGCGCTTCTCCGCGCGGCCGGCTTCGATTTCGACGTCGCGCGGCCCGTCATTCACGAGCCCGAGTGCCTCGCCGGCAACCCACCCCCCGCGCACCTGGCCGAGGCGCTCAGTTATCTCAAGGCGCGGAGCCTGGCCGATCGCCACGGCGAGGGCGTGATTCTGGCCGGAGACACGGTCGCGGCACGAGATGGGCAAGTCTTCGGCAAACCCGCCGACCGAGTCGATGCACGGCGTATCTTGTGTGCATTGATGGGGACAACGCACCACGTGATCACCGGAGTGACTGTTATGGATGCGGCCAGTCGGCGACGGCGCATCGCTCATGCGTGCACGACGATCACCATGCATCGAATGAACGAAACGGAGTTGACCGACTACCTTGATTCGGGCGAGTGGGCAGGCAAGGCCGGCGCCTACGGCATTCAGGACCACGGGGGTGCATTCGTTGCCGCCATGGACGGCAGCTTTTCCAATGTGGTCGGCCTGCCTCTGGAGCTGGTCGGCAGCATGCTCGCGGAATTCGGAATATTTTCCTCCACAAGCCAGACGCGCGATTTCCGCAAATAGATAACATATTCAGCAGCACCATAGTCCGGGGGCGTACCCCCGAGGGAAAACCCGCTATTGGATGGGTTTTTTTTCCAAACATGTGGTTGACAAATCCTGAACGTCCGAATAGAGTGATAGATGGTGATCATGGTTGAGAGGGCTGAGCCCGGTAGGCTCAGGCAAGAATCATCGATTGATTGTTATTATTCATACGTATATTGGTTATCGCCTTCATCACCGATTTTCCTCCCTCCTCTCTCCCACCTGGTCACGACAGAGAATCGTTCCGCCCATGGGGCGGAGGTTTGTCTGCGCGTGGAGCAAGTGCGTCCGGTTGACTTGAATTCGTTCGCTTGAAGGCTCGGGCCAGTGGCCACGCGATGCGCACGCATGGCTCGGCGAACGGGACGGCAGCGCCGGCGCGCTTTTGTAGGGATTTGTATATACCGTACCGTTTCAGGGGTGTGGGGTAATGGCCCGGTCATCTTCCACGAGATAGATCGGGAGCTTCCCCCAGATGGCTAGTCGCGCCCGGGGCGCCAGGGCGCAGACTTGGACCGGCTTGTGTTATGGGCCCGAGGGCGATGCGACCGCTGGTGGCGGCCGTCGCCGACCCGAAAGCCAGACACTCAAGGCATTGGCGCCTCAAGCGTCCTTTTTTGGGAGAACTGGTGTGAACAAGAAGAAAAAACGAGCGTTTACCCTCATTGAGCTGCTGGTGGTGATTGCGATCATCGCCCTGCTCATCTCCATCCTGCTGCCCAGCCTTTCGCGTGCCCGGGAGCTGAGCAAACGGTTGGTGTGCCAATCCAACATCAAGGGCATCGGAACGTCGTGTAAGATTTACGCGAACGACAACGGCGAGCGCTGGCCGGTGCCACCGTTCGACCGCAACCTTCCGACCACTTCCGCCCAGGTTGAGTACTTCAACCTGACGCATCCCAACGGCAGCGGTCCGGTCGGGTATCAGCGTGAGCGCCGCAGCTTTTCGGTGTCGCCCGGCGCCAGCTCGCAGCTCTCCGTCACGCGGTCTTTCTGGATGCTGGTGCGTAGTGGTGATATCACCGTCAAGCAGTTTATCTGCTCCAGCAGTATCGACACTGACGACCCGACAGAAAACATCGAGCTGTACTACGACTTCACCCGGTACGAGAACATCAGCTACGGCTATCAGGTACCCTTCGGGCCGCAGGATACACGCGCCCGTGAGGGTATGGACAACCGCCTGATCATCATCGCCGACAAGGGCCCGTGGTATCAAACCACGGCCCAGCCGCAATGGGACGGCGGCCTGACCGGCGGCACCGGCAGCGGCATGATTACGGCCACCGACCCTCCGAAGCAGTGGCGGAAGTACAACAGCCCGAACCACGGCGGGACCGGAAACGGCGAAGGCCAGAACTGCCTGTACGGCGACGGGCACGCGGACTTCAACCGTACGCCGATTGCCGGTATCGACAACGACAACATCTATACGGTCATGACCAATCAGTGGTCCGGCACACTGGGCACGAACCGGATCCACGGCGAGATTCCGGGCGCCGTGCAGCCTCCGCCCTTCCCGGGTCAGGATGCGTTTGGAACGCGCATTACGGATTACTCGAGCACCGACTCGCTGATCTTCCCGTAGTGTGAATCGGCGCAACCAGTCAGTCTGACATGAGGCGGCGGGTGTGACTCACCCGCCGCCTCTTTCATTGTCCCACAGCGAGAATTCCGCGTCCGCCGATCAGCCGCCTGGTCGCCCCGACGCGGTGCCGCCCCCGGAAAATAACACCGAATGAGCGGTTTCGATGAGAGCCCGGAACATGACACCGCCGCGTCACCGCTGCGCGTGGGCCGGGGTGTCATCGGGGTCATTGAGAATCGGGGCCGCTTCCTGATGGTGCGCCGTGCGCTCGCCTTGACTCGCGGCGGCTGCTGGTGTTTTCCCGGCGGCCACCTCGAACCGGGTGAAACCTCGCGCGCCGCGCTGGTGCGGGAGTTGACCGAGGAACTGGCTATCCACGTTGAACCGCGGGACCGGCTGGGCGCGGTGCGGGTTGCCGGCGAACGCCGCTATATCCTGGCCGTCTGGACAGCGTGCCCGGTCGACGGAACGCTTCAGCCGAACCCGGCGGAGATCGCCGACTATCGCTGGGTGACGTTGGAGGAAATTGCCGACGTGGTCCCGGGATTGGATTCCAATCGTATGGTCGTGGAACTGCTCACGCGGGGGAGCCGGCAGACAACGCCTTCGCCAACGCCGACCGCTCACCGTGCTCGGCCGTGATGACGCTGTGCAGCCCGCCGCGCACCGTCCACCGTGAGCGCACCTGCATCCACCGGGGGTCACACGCCGCCGCCAGTTCGTCGAGCAGCAGGTTGGTCACATCTTCGTAGAAGATACCGCGATTGCGAAACGACTGAAGATAGAGCTTGAGGCTCTTCAGTTCGAGGCACCGAGGCCCGGCGACGTAGCGGATTTCGATGGTGGCAAAATCCGGCTGCCCAGTCATGGGACACAGGCTCGTAAACTCATGCGCAACGTGCTCGATGAGGTAGTCGCGTCCGGCCCGGGGATTGGCGAAGGTTTCCAGCATGGTGTGCATCCATGAATCGCCCCCTGCGATCCGCCGCCCATTCTAGCCGCCGTTACTCCGCGAACAATCGGTATTGCCCGTCAGCGCCGGCAAGCTCGGGGCGAAGACGCGGCGATGCGAAGGCCACGGCCGGGGGCATCCGATCGCGCGCCCGGCCCACAAAGCGCTCCAGATCCTGAAAATCCCACTCTCCCCGTGGCACCGAGGCGCCATCGGGCAAACGAGCTTCCGTGCCGAATCGGTCGGCCACAAAACGCGCGGCGAAACGATCGCACATCCCCTCTTTCTGGCGTGGATTGCGCCCGGCACGCTTCACCAGCAGGTGAAAAAGCTCATGCGCGAAAATGAAGGCGACCAATTGATGGCCATCGCCCAGCGGCAGTTCGATCGCGCGGCGAAACCACACCGTTCCCGCGCGCTGCGCCGGAGCCAGGTGCGTGGTCAAGCGATAAGGGAAAGTAAGGTGTCGCCCCAGATTGATGAAGATCCGTTGTCCTGCGTAATAGCACGCTCCGGAGAAGTCCGCCCCACGGCTGTAACGCACGCGAACGTCTACCCGCCCCACCGACCAGCCGTTCATGGCGGCACGAAACAGCGAGTCGAGCGTGCGCGTAGATAGCGCCGTAGCGTTTTGGAGAATGAGCACCGACATAAGCGCCCGTTGCCCTTGGCGACCGAATCACCTTCACCCGGCCTCTTACGGCACTGAGGGCGCGGGCGACGGAGACTCGTCACTCGACCCTGTACTCTCGGCCAGCAGTTCCTCGATCATCGATTCGAAGCGGGTACGCAGCTTCCGATGCTCGTCCCCGGTGGCGGGTCCGGCAAAGCCGCTGTGCAGCGCCCGCACACGCCCCGCACCGTCGATAAACACCGTGGTGGGATAGCCCCCAAACGGCTCGATCCAGGGAAACGATCGCTGCACGACCGCTCGATCGGCAATCCCCCCGATGAGCAGAGGGAACTCGACGCCATGCACGGCGGCGAAGCGTTTCACCTGTTTGGCATCGCGAAGAAAGTTACCGGTGATCTCAAAGGCAACGCCCACCACGACCAGGCCGCGCCCGCGATAGCGATGGTGAAGTTCCACCAGGAAATCGGCGGCGTCGTGGCAGTTGGGGCACCACGAGCCGAAGACCTCCACAATCATGGCTTTCCCTGCGAACTGCGGATCATCCAGCGCCCGTTTGGTACCGTCGTATTCGTAGAACACCAGCCGGTCGAGCTGGGCCTCGCACCCCTCCGCGGGCCGACGAAACCCGTCCGGCAACTGGGCTTTCGCATCGCGCCGTGCCGTCCAGGTATCGTGGTATTGTTCGCCCGACCAGAAATCGCCCCGGAGCGCACCCTGTTCGTCAAGCCGCGCATCAAACAAGAACGCATGGGCGCCGTCGTACGTAGACAAGCGTAACCGCGGGCCGTCCACCCGGCCCTCCAGAAACCGATAATCGCCGCTGGTCGTCAGAAACGTTCCCGTCGCGCGGCCGTCGGGGCCCGCAGCGAACTGTCCCACCGCCGCGTCGGTACCCTTCGAAAACTCAACTTGCCAGCGCCCGTCAAACACCGACGGCTCGGTCGTGGTGCCCGCGTCGGCCGTGGGTGCAAACCGTGGGGCCACGCCCGCCACGGCGTGGAATGGCAGCTTATGGTATACCTCCTTACGTTTGAGGATCTTCCATTCGCCCGCAATTCGCCGACCGTCGGCGCTGATCGTCCCCACAATCGACGCGTCGTACTGATCGAAACCGAGGATTAGTTTGTCGCCCACCACGTTGACGATGGGAACCCTCTCCTGCCGCGCCCCGTTGACCACGAAAGCCTGCCATTGTGCGCGATCGTCCTGGCCGATCTCCAACCCAAAGGGAAGTTCGCCGCCGGGGCATTCCAGCCAGGCGCGCCATGGACCCAATGCCAGATTGTGTCCGGGCGGCGCGGTGGTGGGCAACGGGGGATCGGCCACCTGGGCCGCCGCCGCGACGTTGACCATGAGTGCGAAGGGTAAGAACTGGTTCATGCGGTTATTGTACTCGTACGGGAGAGGTTGCAAGCCCGCGCCCGGCGCTGACGCGGCTTCTGAGCCGCTCCCCTTCCCCGAGGCGCCTGCCGGTCCGCATTGGCCGCTGCGCCGTCTTTCGGTACAATAGGGATGGCGTGGTCGGACTGCTGTGTACAGGAAATTCGCAGTGATTTCGCCCGAGAATGAGTAGAAGCGTGAACGTCGTTGTGGTCAATGCCTGCGCCGCGGTCGCACCAGGAACGCCCTGGTGGCCGGTGGCGTTGACGGGCCAAGCCAGTAATTGAAGGAACCTATGACCGACCTATCTCCACCCCCCATGGATCGCATCGTCGATCACCCCCTCGTAGAGGAGATGCAGGATTCCTACCTGACCTACTCCATGAGCGTCATCATGTCGCGCGCCCTGCCGGACGTGCGCGACGGGCTCAAACCGTCCCAGCGGCGCATCCTGGTGGCGATGAACGACCTGAATCTCGGGCCCCGCGCCCAGACCCGAAAGTGCGCCAAGATCGCCGGCGACACCAGCGGTAACTACCACCCCCACGGCGAGGCCGTGATTTACCCCACGTTGGTACGAATGGCCCAGCCCTGGAACTTGCGCGAACCGCTGGTCGACGGCCAGGGGAACTTCGGCTCGATCGACGGCGACCCCCCCGCGGCCATGCGTTACACCGAAGCACGCATGACCGCCGCCGCCACCCTCATGCTCGACGATATCGAGTATGAAACCGTCGACTACAGCCCCAACTACGACAACACCCGGACCGAGCCCACCGTCCTGCCCGGCAAGTTCCCCAATCTGCTGGTCAACGGGGTGACCGGCATCGCCGTGGGCATGGCCACCAACCTGCCCCCGCACAACGTCGGCGAGGTGTGCGACGCACTGCTCGCCTACCTCGAAAACCCCGCGATCTCACTGGAGAAGCTCATCCAGGTACTACCCGGCCCCGACTTTCCCACCGGCGGGCAGATTTGCGGGCGCGCCGGCATCTACCAGGCCTACGCCACCGGGCGCGGTTCCATCACCCTGCGTGGCAAGTGCTTCGTGGAGGAAGGGCGCGGCGGCCGCAAGACGATTGTGGTCAACGAGCTTCCTTATGGCGTGCTCCGCAGCACGATCACGGAGAAGATCGCTGAAGCGGTGAAGTCCGGCACCATCAAGGATGTGGCCGCCGTGAACGACGCCTCCGACCGCAAGCACGACGTGCGCATTGAGATCGACTTGAAGCGCGACGCCGCCGAAGACGTCATCATCAACCAGCTCTTCCAGTACACGCCGCTGCAGTCCAACTACCACATCATGAACATCGCGCTGGTGGACCGCCAGCCGCGCACGCTCAAGCTCAAGGACCTGTTGCAGCTCTACGTCGATCATCGCAAGGACGTGATCCGCCGGCGCACCGCCTTCCTGCTGCGCCGCGCCAAGCAGAAGGCGCACATTCTGGAAGGGTTGATTCTCGCCGTCGGCAACATCGACGAAATCATCGAACTCATCAAGAAATCGCCGAATCCCGAGGCGGCCAAGACCACCCTGATGGCCCGTTCGTTGCTCCTCGTCGAAAACGCCACCTTGGCGCGCCTGCTGCCCGCGGTGTTCGTCGATCGGTACTCCAAGGGCGGCTATCGCCTCACGGCGGTGCAGGCGGGGGCGATCCTCGCGATGCAGCTTCAGCGGCTTACCGGCCTGGAGATTGACAAGCTCGCCGGGGACTACAGCAAGCTCGTCGAAGAAATCGCGGACTACGAGGCCATCCTGCGCGACGAGAACCTGGTGATCGACATCATTCGCGAAGACCTGCACGAAATCAAAGGCCGATTCTCCGGCAAGCGGCGCACCGAGATCGTGGAAGCGGTCGGCGATTTCCGCATGGAAGAACTCATCCCCAACGAGCCGGTGGTCGTCACTCTGTCGCACGAGGGATACATCAAGCGCACCGACGTCGACACCTACCGCAAGCAGGGCCGCGGCGGCAAAGGCATCCGCGGGGGCGCCGCCAAGGAAGGCGACTTCCTCGAACACCTGTTCGCGGTCTCCACGCACGACTACCTCCTGGTATTCACCGATCGCGGACGCATTTATTGGCTGCGGGTGTACGACATCCCCTCGCTCAGCCGCACGTCGCGCGGCCGCTCCATCGCCAACCTGCTGCAAATGCAGGAAGGCGAGACCCACCGCGCGGTGCTGGCCGTGGAGGCGTTCGAGGAGGCATTCGTCTTCTTCGGCACCGCGCGCGGCACCGTGAAGAAAACGCCGATCGCGGCCTTCAGCCGTCCGCGGCCCAGCGGCATCATCGCCATCACACTCGACGCCGACGACACGCTCATCAACGTAGAACGGACCGATGGGGCCAACGAGATCGTGCTCGGCTCGCGCGACGGTATGGCCGTTCGCTTTGAAGAGAGCGACGTTCGCGCCATGGGGCGCGGTGCGCGCGGCGTGCGCGGCATGACCCTGGAAGGCAACGACGAAGTCGTCTCCCTGGTCGCCATCAAACCAGGCATGTCCGTGCTCACCGTTTGTGAGAATGGCTACGGAAAGCGAACCGCCATCGACGAATACCGCAAAACAAAACGCGGCGGCAAGGGCGTCATCAACATCAAGACCACCGAACGCAACGGTCGCGTCGTGGCCATTCAGGCAGTGGACGACGACGACGAGTTGATGCTCATCACCCAGAACGGCATGATGCTCCGCACCGACCTCTCGGCTCTGCGCGAGATCGGCCGCGCCACCCAGGGCGTTCGGCTGATTCGCCTAGAGGAGGGCGACCGCGTTGTCGCTGTGGCCAAGGTGGAAAAGGACGACGAAGATGCGTCGACAGAGGGCGATGCAGAAGCCCAAGGCGCCGCCGACCATGATCCAGCGGCAGGCGACGGCGAATCGGCGGAAGGACCCGGCCCCGTTTCAGACTAACAGAACAGCATTGATTATCGATGCCGCACGACGGCGATCGCGCGGGTATAATAGTGCAGCGTGCGGGAGCCGAAAGAACCAGGGAGGACGCAGATTATGAACATTAAGTCTATCTTCTTTTCGTTCACTTTCGCTCTTGCCGCCGGTGCGGCCACTTGTATGCCCGCATTCGCGCAGGCCCCCGCCACCGGGCAAACCGCTGCTCAGAACGCACGGGGGGGATCCGTTCGAGGGCGTACACCGGGGATGATGGTGAATACCGGCGTTGCCCAGGTGAATGAGTTTCAAAACCGCCAGGCCGCGGGAACGGAGATCACCGAACCGGCCCCCACCATCACCCCGCGCACTCAGTTCATTGTAGACGCCCTGGACACTGTTTTTACCCAACTGAACCGCGCGATTCTCGCCTTTCGGAACCTGCTGCTGGTTCGCGCCGGCGAATCGCCCTCGGCCGTCATCACGAGCCCGACCACGGGCGGGACGACCAACACCGGCGGCGGCCGTCGCTGACGTCAGCTTGCTTTCGAGCCCCGTCCCAGGGCCCCCTGCGGTGCGGTCGGGCGGAAAGAAAATTCTGCCCAGAAAAATCACGCCAACCGGTTGACTTTATCGGAAGACTGTGTTATACTGTGGTCGGTAATCTGGACAACGGATGACTTTCGGCGGTTTGATGAGCGGAATTCATAACGGATCATAAGCCCGAAGCAGTAGATTATTCCCTAATATCGATTTTTGGTCTTTCCGCCATTTTCACGCTCATACGCCTCCATCCGACATCAAACCGGTAGTCGTCTGCCCAGGTGCGCCACGGAGCGAAATCTCGAATGCGCTATGCGCGGTGGTTTGCGCAACGCAGCACTGTCACGCGCCCGTTTTCGGCACGTAACAGATTGAGGTTCTCCGGGCGTACGGCTTCCCTCCGGATTCCGCTGACATTGCGTTCTTCTGTCGTTGGCCTTTTTTTCGATCGGCCGGTGACGGATGTTTCAGGGAAGCGGTAGCTTCGTCGCGGGCTTTTGAAATGACAACCCGCGCAAGCCGCCGGGAGCGTGACACCACGACGGCCTCTTTGGGACACTGAAGGTGTCGATGGTGTGTGGAGTGAGCGTCATTCTGTACGGGGAGAATTGGTAACCGGACTTTGACTGGCTGGCGGGGGTGCCAACTGCAATTGAAACCTTCCGTCACCGGATGAAGAACGGCTCGGCCTTGGGGGCCTGCGTCCTTCCCTTAGACGTTCCTGCGACGCGGATCAAGCAGGATGACACTCACTCTTCTTTGTTGACCTGACCTCCCATTCCGTTCCAATGGGGTCTTGGCCCGTGGAGGCGAATCATGCCTCCGCGGGCCTTTTTTTTTAATCTGTGCTCCTGCTATGGCGTGCGATCAAAGACCGTTGCCACACCCTGTCCGACGCCGACGCACATCGTCGCCAGCCCATACCGCACCGAACGGCGCCGCATCTCGTGTAGCA
>CAZMVD010000067.1:0-21313 GCA_964569425.1 uncultured Phycisphaeraceae bacterium | reverse complement strand
TGCCGAATGGAGCGGGGGTCGCGGTGCGCCTTCGGCGCCGTCACCACTTCGTGCCCTCGTGAAGCAGCCTGCCCATTACGCAAGGCGTCAAGGGTGCCTCTGCTCTCGCTTCACGCCCCTCGCCCCTCGCCTCGTCATGGGGCGGTTAGGAAGCGTTGGAGGCGGGCGAAGTCGGCGAGGTCCACGGCGCCGTCGCGGTGCGAGTCGGCGCACAGGCACGCCGGCGGCAGCGAGGCCGGTCCGGTACCGCCGGGAATCAGTACCGCGAGTGACAACGAGCGGTCACGGGGAACCGCTCCATACCTGTCGCGGTGCTGATGGGGGGCTGTTCCATCATCGGTGCGGGTTGAAGAACCCCCCTCGATCCCCCCTTGGTAAGGGGGGAGGGCGGGGCCGGTCAGGCATTCGACGAACGCGGCGTGGTCGGCCAGGGTGACGATCCAGTCGCAGGTGCAGTCGCCGAAGGTCTCGCACTCGTCGGGAATGAGGTTGTCGTTGCAGTCGGCCGCGTACCCCTTGGCGATCTCCACGTGGTCGGGCACCTCGTTGCCGTTGCAGTCCTGTTCGATGCGCAGAAAGTAGATGTCCTGCTCGCCGTTGAAGGTGGCCGCGTAGGCGACGTTCACGCCGCGCGAATCGGACGTGAGGTCGTAATAGTCGCCGAGCTTGCGGTTGCCGCTCGGCCAGCCGACCCAACTGTCGAACACCGGGCTGACGGCCACGGCCGGCGACCAGTTCTCCCCGCCGTCGAGCGAGAAGGAGTAGTGCAGTTCCGACAGGTTCACCACCCCCGTATTCCGCGTGTCGTTCCACAACGCATCGATCCGCCCATTCGGCGCCACGTCCATCATTCCGAACCACTGCCATTGCCAAAGGGAAGCCGGGCTAATCGGAATTCGATTGCTCCAAGTCCAACCTCGGTCATTGCTTCGGACGAACCAAACATGAGCCGCGCGCGCGCCCTGCACCGGCAACCAAGCATGATCAAGTACATAAACGTGGCCATGTAGCGGGCCCATTGAGTGATCGGTAGCGATCCACGGTTGTCCATCGAGCCCATCGGGATTGGGAGTGAAATAAGTTGCCGCCGAAGTTTTGGCGGCGCCCAATGGATACGTCATTCTCTTGTCTGAAAACCCATAGGTTTCATCCTGAATGGCAACCGCTGTTCCAGTAATCGGCGCCATTGCACACCAAGACGGCGTCACGGTAATGTCTTGTGCATCGTCTGATCGTGCTACTTGCTTATTGATATTGACCGCATACAAAGCACCATCTGGACCCACTGTCAGGGTGCCTTTGAAATCGGTGAAAGGACCAGATGTTCCTTCTTCACGAAACGAGTCTCCGCCGTCTACCGAGCGAATCAAGCGCGAGTATGACCCGATCACGTAGATATTTCCGCGCCCAACGCCCGCAGTGCGGTCGACGGTCATCCAGGGTTTGTCCAGAAAAAAGGGAACAACCTGTGTCGGCGCAACCCAGGAAATAGCGCCGTCAAACGATCGAAAGAAGCGTAGGTCATGTGAACCCAAACTGAGATAGTAAAACACGCCGTCTGCGTTTGGCCTAAGCACTGGGTCGCTCCCGAAAGCTCCCGGTGTAAGTGAACCGCCGAATACCCATTTTTCGCCTGCATCTTGAGAAAAGGCCCATCCTGCCTCCCGGGCTCCGGACGTTTCGCTTGCGAACTGCCTCCACCCGAATACCATCTTGTTGGGATCGGTCGGGTCGACGGCCAGAGATGGCTCGTTGGCGGCATCGCCCGGAATGTTTTGACCGTAATTGTCGACGTTGACCTGGATGCTTTCGTAGATTCCGCGGCGCCAAATGGTGGGTTCGTATCGGGCGCCGGGTCGGAACTCACGTTGCGACGAAATCCATGGCCCGGTCGGCGGCGCTTCACGCATGAAGTCGGTGTGGTTGGGGGTTGGCGATTTCCAAACTGCATGGTCCTCGGCCGGTGTGGGCGGTGCGGCTACGCAGACGGCCAACGGCACGAGCGTGAAGAGGCAATCCCATCCGAGGTGCACGACGAACCTCCTTTCGAAACCTCCTCTCTCTATAAGCAAGTCCCGTACCAGTCCGGTTTTCTTACAAGAAATACGAAAAAAATCTGGAAAATCGCTGCGGCGACGATTATCGGACGTGATCTGGGGGTCGCTGCAACCGGATAGTGGATTTTGGATTGAGAGATTCACGCCTCTCGCGTTGTCATGGAGCGGTGAGGAATCGCTAGAGGCGGGCGAAGTCGGCCAGGTCCACGGCGCCGTCGCGCTGCGAGTCGGCGCAACGACAGGCGGGCGGCAGCGAGGCCGGTCCGGTACCGCCGGGAATCAGTACCGCGAGTGACAACGAGCGGTCACGGGGAACCGCTCCATGACTGTCGCGGTGCTGATGGGGGGCCGTTCCGTCGTCGGTGTGGGTTGGAGAACCCCCCTCGGTCCTCCCTTGGTAAGGGGGGAGAGCGGGGCCGGTGAAGCAGGCGACGAGTGGGGCGCGGTCGGATGCCAATTGGTCGGCTTCAGCCGACCGGTGTTTGCCAACCAGCTTAGGCTGGTGGAATCAGGCTTGCAGCCCATACCATCTGATATTCGGGGCTTTCGGCTGGCGTTGGTTTTTCGAGGGCGCCCGGCAAGAAGTCCGGCTGAAGCCGGCTGAAGAGGAATCGAAAGAAGAATGAATCGGGGTGGGGCCGTTCACCACCGGTTGAAACCGGTGGCAAACACCGGCCGGCTGAAGACCGGCCAGGAGGCAATGTGAAGACCGGCCAAGGAACAAGCCGGCTGAAGACCGGTCATGGGACAAACTGAGGATCGGACGGGGAGCAAGCTGGTCGAAGACCGGCCGGGGGACAGTGGCGCGGTAAACGTCAGGGGCGGCCGAAGGTCTGGGTCCAGAGGCGGCCGTCGTAATAGCCGACGCCGGTTTCGGTGAGGTGGGGGCGCATGATGTTGGCGCAGTGGCCGGGGCTGTTCATCCAGCCGGCGACGACGGCGGCGGGAGAGGTGTAGCCCCAGGCGATGTTCTCGGCCCAGCTAGAGCCGGTGTAGCCGGCAAGGTCGAGACGCACGCCGGGGCCGTCGCCCTCGGGGGAGTAGTGGTCGAAGTAGTCGCGTACGGCCATGTCGAGGGAGTGGTTGCGGGCGGCACAGCGCAGGGCATCGTTCATATGGAGCGGGCCGGCGGGTTCGAAGCTGCCGGCGCTGCCGCAATCGGCGCCGGCGGCGCGGTGCTGATTCACGAGGTCGAGCACTTCGAGTTCGAAGACGATCCAGGCGGCGTCCCAGTCTGCGACGGCGGCGCAGTAGTCATTGAGGGGAGAATCGTCGGCCGGGGTGTCGTCGTCGGGGTCATCGTCGGGGGGCGGCGGCGGATCTTCCGCCGGATCGTGGTCGTCGGGCGGCGGAGCGTTCGGATCGGTGTCGGTGGGCGGGTCGGGGTCGTCCGGGTCGGTGGGTGCGGGGTCGAGCGGGTCGGTACCGGGATCAGGCTGGTCTTCGGCGGTGTTGTCGTTGATGGGGATGAGGCTGGCGGTGGTGGCGGCGGGCAGTCCGCAGCCGGCGACGGCGAGTGCCAGAAACAGGCATGCGAAGGCGACCAATGTCATGACGAAGGTGTTTCGCGTGGCGGGTCGGGACATGGAACTTACACCTCCGAGTGCCGGGCGGCGCGTGCAGCTTCGGTACGCGGGTCAGGGTCGCGCGAACGGGGCGGCGGCCAACCCATGCAGTTTACCATTCGGACAACGTGCGGGAGCGTTCCGGTGCGGGAAGCGGGTCCGAGCGCCCCATAATGAGTAGCGATGGCGGGCGAAAAGGAGACCGGTGTGCACCCGGTAGAGGAATAGATCGCCTTGCGGGGGGGGGGCGGGAGGGGAATTGGAAGGGGGGGCTTGCGTCCGCAAGGTCATTTGCCCGCGTCCTAACATTGTGCTAACTTTTCTCTTGCGTGGGGGAGAGGCGTCGGGTAGATTGGCCGCCGTGGTCGGGCCGGGGTCGGTCGGCGGTGTGTCAGGCGCAAGTGGAGGTGGTGTGTGTCTTTGCTGGTGACGGGAAGCATTGCGGTCGATTCGGTGTCGTCGCCCTTTGGGCAGGCGGAGAATGTGCCGGGCGGATCGGCGGTGTATTTTTCGCTGGCGGCTTCGCTGTTTGTGCCGGTGCGTCTGGTAGGGGTGGTGGGGGAGGATTATCCCATGGATTTCCTGCGTCCTTTGCAAACGCGGGGGGTGGACTTGGCGGGGCTGGAGGTGCGTGAAGGGAGCCGTACGTTCCGGTGGACGGGCGCCTATGAAGGGGCGATGAACGAGGCGCGGACGGTCGAGGTAGACCTGAACGTGCTGGCGGAGCGGGGGCCCAAGGTGCCGGCGGGGTTCGCCGACAGCGCGGTGGTGTTTCTGGCGAATACGCATCCGACGTTGCAGCGGGAGTTGCTGGCGCAGGTGCGGGCGCCCAAGCTGGCGGTGTGCGACACGATGAATCTGTGGATCACCACGGAGCGCGATTCGTTGGTGGAGACGCTGCGGCATGTGCACGGGGTAATTGTGAACGATGCGGAGGCGCGGCAGCTTACGGGGCGGATGAACCTGGTGGAAGCGGGCGAGACGATGCTGGGGCTGGGCCCGCGATTTGTGATTATCAAGAAGGGGGAGAACGGTGCGCTGCTGTTGACCAGCGAGGGGGCGGCGGCGGTGCCGGCGTTTCCCACCAAACTGGTGCGCGACCCGACGGGGGCGGGGGATAGTTTCGCGGGCGGGTTGCTGGGCTATCTGGCGGAGCAGGGGCAGTGGGATCATGACGCGCTGCGGCGGGCGCTGGTTCGCGGAACGGTGGCGGCGTCGTTTACGATTGAGGATTTTTCGATCCGACGGATCGAGTCGGTCACGCGCGGGGAGCTGGAAGAGCGCGTGGCGTGGTTTGTGCAGATGTTGCGTATTGAATGAGGATGGAAGGCAGAATAGCGAATGATGAATAGCGAATAGCGAATGGAATTGATAGCCTGCGGGTTTCTACGTTCGGTATTCACGACTCGACATTCGCTGTTGGTAAACCCATGCGGTTGTTCGTAGCCATCGAGTTGTCGGATGACGTGCGAGGGCATCTGCGGGTGGCGCAGGAGCGATTGCGTGGTAAGTGTGCGGGGGTGCGGTGGACGCGGCCGGAGCAGATTCACCTGACGGTGAAGTTCCTTGGCGACGTGGCGGACGCACAGGTGCCGGAAGTGGCGGCGGCGGTGGGGCGCGCGGCCGCGGCGGGGCGCGGGTTCAGCATGGACGTGGGGGGGATGGGTTGTTTCCCGCCGACGGGTGGGGTGCGGATCGTGTGGGCCGGGTTGGAGGAGCCGAGCGGGGCGCTGGCCGGTTGCGTGGCGGGGTTTGAGGGGGCGTTTGAGGAGATCGGGTTTGCGCGGGAGCGGCGGGCGTTTTCGCCGCATTTGACGGTGGGGCGGGTGCGCGAGGATCGCAGCGGCGGGCAGATTCGGGCGGCGGTCGGCGCGTTTCGGCTGGAGGCGGTTCCGCAGGATGTTTCTGCGGTGACGTTGATGAGTTCGGTGCTTGCGCCGCAGGGGCCGACGTATACGCCGGTGATGACGGCGCGACTGGGTGAATAAGAGACGAAGCGAGGAGCGGCGCACGGCGCCGGAGGGCAACGATGAGAGTGGTCATGAACGAAGAGCACAAGGTGAAGCGGGAGGAAGCGCTGGGTCGGGCGTTGCAGCAGATCGAGAAGGCCTTTGGCAAGGGCGCCATATTGCAACTGGACCAGATGGATGCGTCGGTGGAGGGTCTGGCCACCGGGGCGCTGTCGCTGGATCTGGCGCTGGGGGGCAAGGGGCTGCCGCGAGGGCGGATCATCGAGATGTTCGGGCCGGAGTCGTCGGGCAAGACGACGCTGGCGCTGCACGTGGCGGCGGAGGCGCAGAAGCTGGGCGGGGTGGCGGCGATCATCGACGCGGAGCACGCGCTGAACCCGGTGTGGGCGAAGAAGTGCGGCATCAACCTGGAGAAGCTGCTGGTGAGCCAGCCGGAATCGGGGGAGGAGGCGCTGGAGATCACCGAGATGCTGGTGCGCAGCGGTTCGGTGGACGTGATCATCGTCGACTCGGTGGCGGCGCTGATTCCGCGGGCGGAGATCGAGGGGGAAATGGGTGACACGCACGTGGCACTTCAGGCGCGGCTGATGAGCCAGGCGCTGCGCAAGCTGACGGCGGCGATCGGGCGCTCCAAGTCGATCGTGATTTTCATCAACCAGATCCGCATGAAGATCGGGGTGATGTTCGGCAACCCGGAAACCACCCCGGGCGGGCGGGCGCTGAAGTTTTATGCGTCGGTGCGGCTGGATATCCGGCGCATTTCGTCCATCAAGGAGGGCGAGACGGCGACCGGCAACCGGGTGCGCGCCAAGGTGGTGAAGAACAAGGTGGCGGCGCCGTTCCGGGAAGCCGAGTTCGACATCATGTTCGACAGCGGGATCAGTGCCGAGGGCGACCTGATCGACCTGGCGCTGACCGATGAAGTGATCACCAAGAGCGGCACCTGGATGAGCTATAAGGACGTCCGGCTGGGGCAGGGGCGCGAGAACGTCAAGCAGTTTCTGCGCGACAATCCGGATCTGGCCAAGGAAATCCGCGAAGCGATCCTGGTCAAGCGCACGCCGGCGCCGGAGAAGGGCGGGGCGGTGGACGGTAAGGCGGGTGCTTCGGCGCCGAAGAGCGCGCCGGCCGCGGCGGTGGCGCCGGCGAAGAAGAAGCGGGCCTGATGGGCACGCCGGGGCGAGTTTTCCTGATCGAGCGGTGAGCAGGGTCCGCTAAAGCGGCATTCGAAGCCATCCGACGAGCTTGACGGGGTTCAGGCGGTGCCTGCGCCCGAGAATCTAGCTGGGCGGCGGTAATCGGATGGCGGTGAACGACGACTCTGACGACGGCGGCACGGCGACTCTGGAGGTTGGGGCCGCGCGGCCGGCCGATCCGGCGACAGAGAATACGGGCGCACCGGTCGAGACCTATCGGGCCGTTTCAATCTACCTGCCGGAGGCTCGGGCGCGTGGGGAGCGACAGAAACCTGTAGACGTGCTGGTGGTGGGTCCAGCGCCGGAGCAGGTGGGGGGGATGGCTTCGGTGGTGGAGCAGATGCTCGCCGCCGGTGCGTCGGCGCGGTTTCGGCGCAGCCTTTTTCCCACGACCGTCGGGCGTGATGGGGGGGAGCGGGTTGGCGAGCGCGTGCGGCGGCACGTTGGCCATTTGTTGCGGCTGGACGGATGCCTGCGGCGGCAGCAGCTCGCGATCGTTCACATTCACACGTGCAGCGGGTTTTCGTTCTATCGTTCCATGGCTGACATGGTCGTGGCACTGCGCCATGGGTGCCGGGTGGTGCTGCACGTCCACGGGGCGGGGTTTGACGCGTTTTTCGATCGGTCGGGGTTTGCTGCACGGAAGATCATCCGCCGGGCGCTGGCGGGGGCGAGCGCGGTGATCGCGCTGTCGAATGCGTGGCGGGAGACGCTACTGCGGATTTCGCCGCGGGCGCAGGTGGCGGTGATTGAGAATGCGGTGGCGATTCCCGAGGTGGTACCGCGGCGGGAGCACGCGGGGCCGGGTCGGGTGCTGACGATGGCGCGGATGGATACGTGGAAAGGCATTGAGGACATTCTGGCGGCGTGCGCGCTGCTCCGGCAGCAGGGAACGGAATTCGAGTGGACGCTGGCCGGGCCGGAGGGCTCAGCGGGCGGAGCGCGCGAGTTGGCCGAGCAGATTGCGCACCTTGGACTGACCGGAACGGTGCACTGCGTGGGTGCGGTTCGCGGCGCCGAGAAGCAGCGGCTATTGGCCGAGGCGGATGTCTACGTGCAAGCGAGCCACCAGGAAGGGATGCCGCTGGCGGTGCTGGAGGCCATGGGATGGGGATTGCCGGTGGTTGCGACGCGGGTGGGGGCGGTCCCCGAAGTGTTGACGGACGGCGTCGAGGGAAGACTGGTGGCGCCCCGTCATCCGCCCGCGCTTGCGGAAGCGGTGTCGGCGGTGCTGAGTTTCGGGGATGAGCGGCGTCGCGCTATGGGTGAGGCCGGTCGGGCGCGGGTTGCTCAGCGACACAGCCTGGCGCGGTTTCACGAAGCGGTGGATCGACTTTACGCGATGTTGGTTTAGGCGTGGCGCACGCGCTCGTGGGTGTGCTATTTGCGGAGCAGGGCGCGTTCGGCGGCGGGGGAATCGAGCACTTCGCTGCCGCTGGCGGTGTTGATGTGCGCCGCTTTGGCTGCCACCTTGCGGTAGCCCAGATACTGGATGATCTCGAACACCTCGGACCAGGAGGGGAATGGGCGTTCGTTGATACGCTTGTACTCATCCACGGCCATGATGAACTCAAGCAGTTCGCCGCTGATTTCGCCCTCTTCGGCGGCGCGGCGCACTTCACCGCGGCGCCGACCGGGCCCGCGTCGTCGATCCATGCCGCAACGGCGATCCACGACACTTCTGCGTTCGGGCGATTTTTCCCGGCGGTCCGGTCCCTGGAAGTCGTCAGACATGGCGGAACTATCGGAAACCTGCGAAGGCGCCTTGACTACGCCGAGAAAACGCCGGCGTGGTTCGTCAGGTTCTGGTCAAAATGGCGGCAAGAAAGACGAAGCGCCATGGCGGGGCGGCGCTTCGAAAGCGGGGGCCGCGAACGGCAGGGTTCCGGGCGGGCCGTTAGCGGACCTTTGCGGTGCAGCCCGGGCGCAGCCACAGGATGCTCCCCGTGGGTGACTTGATCAGGTCGGGCGGATGGGCCGGCGTCCGGTGTCGGCGGACGAACGGAGCGATGGTCGTTCAATCTTCCACGTCGTCGTCGAACTCTTCGTCGTCGTCCGCATCGTCGTCGTCGGAAAGGAAATCGTCGTCTTCTTCTTCGTCGTCGTCATCGTCAAAGTCGTCGTCTTCCTCGTCTTCCTCCCAATCGTCGGCCATCTGCGCGTCGTGGGCGTCCTGCGCGGCGATGAGCTCGCTGGCCCGTTCCAGATCGGTGGGGGCGACGAGCAGCGGGGTCTCGCTGCGGCCGCGCCGGGCGATGCGATCGGTTTCCCCCAGGAAGGCGGGAATCCCGGCGGCCTCCAGCAAGTTGCGGTAGTGTTCGGCTTCCGCTGCGTTCTCGGCAAAGAAGACGGGCGTGACTTCGGCTTCCACCAGAGTCGATACGGCGTCTTCGGACGTGATGGTGCGTTGCGCTCTCGACATTTCGAATACTCCCGCGAGAAACCCCATACTCTTCCACGGTTATTGCGGCCGGAGTGTTGGACCCCGACCTCCGCGCCCAGGGACGCTCTGCCGACAATCGCGTGCAGGAACCGTCTCTCAAAACCGGGAAGAGTCTAGAGCGCGATTCGGCGCCGTCAAGATAAATTTTTTTCCTTTTGAAGGTGGTTTTGGAGCTGTTGGATCCGGGCCGAAAGGCAGGTCCTGCGCGTCTCTTCCGGGTTCCCGCCCCGCACGGGCCGACAGGAGGCCTTGCGTGCATGCGGTGCGCGAAATAAAGGGTATGATGCGAGGAGCCGGCTTGCCATGGGGGTCTTGGACCTACCGGACTCGGAGTCACGAAACATGACGCATTCTCCATCGTCGTCATCCACCCCGCCCCCGCCCGTGCCTTCCGCGGCTGGGCCGGTGTTGCCCGAATCGACAACGGCATTGCCGACGGGGCCGGTCTGGGGGGCGGAATCCGACCTGTGGACCGGACGGCCGCATTGGAAGCACTACGCAGGCCGGATAGCCCTGTGGGGGGTGGGGAATCTAGGGCTGGCGGTGCTGGCGGGCTGGTTGTCCATGCGGGTGGAGTGGATGACATTCTGGAGGACGGCGGCGCTGGTTGCGGGGTTGTTGGTGGTGTCGGCAGTGGTCATGCTGGGCAAAATGGTGCTGACGATTCTGGGAACTCGATACCGGCTGACGTCACAACGGTTGTTTGTGGAACGAGGGATTCTGAGCCAGACGGTAGATCAGTTGGAGCTGATTCGCGTGGACGACGTTCGACTCCACAAGACGCTGGTGGACCGCTTCTTCGGGCTGGGTACGATTCTGTTGGTCTCGACGGACGCGACGGATCGACAGGTGGAGATCGTGGGTGTGGCGGACGCGACATCGGTGGCCGAGGCGGCGCGCTCGCACATGAAGTCGCAACGTGCGCGAACGCTGCACGTGGAGAGTCTATAAATTTGCCATGGGCCGCCGGAAATGCCGGCGGGCATCTTTCGAGTTCGACACCATCTCATGCGGGTGCGCTGTAGCGAAAGGCACTGGCAGGTTTGTTACTGGTAGGCGTCGTGGCAGGCCGTGCACAGGGTCTTGATGCGCTCGAAGCCGGCTTTCATGTTCGCTTCGCTCTTCTCGCCGCGAGCCTTGGCTTCCTTGGCGAATTCCAATGAAGTCTCGCGCAGGTCCCTGGCCCAGGCCCGGTAGTCGGCCTTTTCGTTGTGATAGATGTTGACGTTGGCGAGCTCGGCGAGCAACTCCGCATGGGTGGCGAGGTTGCTGATGCGGTCTTTGGCCTTGGCGTTGTCGAGAAGCTCCTTGAGGGCGAGCAGGTGCGATTCCTGCCCGTGCATGAGCGCGTGAAGCGAGGCCGCAGGCTTAAACGCCGGCGCGGTACCGGCATCCTGGGCGATCAGCGTCAGTCCGCAACCACACAACGCAACGGCCGCCATCCAGAGAATGTTCTTTCGCATGGGATGTTCTCTCTTGACCTCGGGTTTTCGCGATCGCCCTGCCGACATGCTGTCCGTCGGTTCCGCCACAGGCGATTATGAGGGGGCGAGATAAGAAGTCAACGCAAGCACGTCAGGCGAAGCGGAGCGTGCGGTCGGTGATGGCGAGGGTTTCGCAATACTGATGGACCAGTTGGGGATAGGTTTCGGGGACGATGGGGGCATCCTGCAGGGCTAGGTCAATTCGGACGCGGTGGATGGCGGCTTCGTCCGGTCCTTCAATCTCTACGAACAGCCCGAGCCGGGCAGGTTCGTCGAGTTCGATGAGGCAATCGCCGAGGGTCCAGCGTTCGCGGCGTTTTTCGAACTGGAGGACGGGGTCATAGCCGAGCAGCGCCAACAGGCCCAGGGCGGCGTCGGCGTCGCTGATGACGACTTCGCGTTCCTCGCGGGTTTTCGCGTGCGCGGAGACCGGCTGGAAAGCCGGTCCCACAGCGCCCGGTATTGCAGAGCCCGGCATTACCATGCCCGGCCCGACCGGACTGGGCCCCGTCGGGGGAGCGGAGGGTCCGACGGCATGGATCGGTCCCTTGGCGGTGAGGGTGGTGCGGAGTGCGCCGTCGCTGTCGCGGCGGGCCGTACGGATGCGCAGGCCGCGGCCGGTGCGGCGAAGTTCGCCGTCGCGGCGGTCGAGGATGATATTGCGCTCCCACACGGTCTCCACGAAACCGGCGCCCACCTGGCGCAGCTGTTGTCGAATGGGTTCGTGGGAGGCGACGCGGAGCTTGATTTCGATTTCGAGAGACATGGTGGGGATTGTCGATTGGCGAATGCCAATTGCCAAATGCCGATTGCCGATTGAACGTTGGTCCTCCTCCCCAATTGGCAATGGGCATTCGGCAATTGTCTCCGGTTGGCTTTCGCGGCAGCGATTCGAGGCTGTCGCGCCCTCAATGGCGGCTTTCAGTTCGTCACGATGTTCACCAGTCTGCCCTTGACCACGATGACCTTGCGCACGTTCTTGCCCGCCAGCGATTCGACCACGCGGGCGTCGGCGAGGGCGGCGCGCTGGATGGCGTCTTCGTCGGCGTCGGCGGAAACGGTGACGCGGGCCTTGATTTTGCCGGCGATCTGCACGGCGATTTCGACCTGTTCGTCGCGCGCCAGCGCGGGGTCGAACGCGGGCCAGGGTTCATAGGCGAGCGATTGTTCATGCCCCAGGCGCTGCCACAGCTCCTCCGCCAGGTGCGGTGCAAAAGGGGAAATGACCAGCAGGAACGGCTCGAGCACCGCACGGGGGCGCACGGGCAGCGCGGTCATGGCGTTGACGAAATCGAAAACCGCGGCGATGGCGGTGTTGAACTTGAGCTGTTCGAGCTCCTGGGTCACGCGGGCGATGGTCTTGTGCAGCACGCGCAGCGCTTCGACGGAGGGGGGCTCGTCGCTTACAGCGGATGACAGCCGGTCGGTATCAGGGTCGATTACCAGGCGCCAGATGCGCTGGCAGAGCTTGAACAGCCCGGGCACGTCGCGCGTGTTCCAGGGCTTGGCGGCGTCGAGCGGGCCCATGTACATCTCGTAGAGGCGGAAGGTGTCGGCGCCGTACTCGGCGATGATCTGGTCCGGGTTGACCACGTTCTTGAGGGATTTGCTCATCTTGGCGATGACGCGGGTGAGCGGCTCGCCGGATTCACGGTGGACGAATTCATCGGGGTTACGTTCGTCGACCAGTTCCGGGGCGACCATGAGCCCGCGGCGGTCGCGGAAGGCGAAGCCCTGGATCATGCCCTGGTTGAAGAGCTTGTGGAATGGTTCGCGGGTGGAGACGAATCCGAGGTCGTAGAGGAACTTGTGCCAGAACCGGGCATAGAGCAGGTGGAGGACCGCGTGTTCGGCGCCGCCGACGTAGAGATCGACGGGCATCCAATATTTCTCGGCGGCCGGGTCGCAGAAGCGCTCATGGTTGTGAGGGTCGATGAAGCGCAAGTAATACCAGCAGGAGCCGGCCCACTGCGGCATAGTGTTGAGGTCGCGGGAGTAGCGTTTGCCGTCGCGGACGACCTGGGCCCATTCGGCGGCGCGGCCCAGCGGCGGCGTGGGAATCAGGCAGCGGGGGTCGTTCTCGTCGCAGGGGGTCGGTTTGAAGTCCTCCATGGGGGGAAGTTCGAGCGGCAATTCGTTCTCGGATAGCGCGATGACTTCGCCATCCTGGCCATGGAGAATGGGGAACGGCTCGCCCCAGTATTTCTGCCGGCTGAAGATCCAGTCGCGCAGCTTGTAATTAACCGTGCCGCGGCCGAGGCCGTGGGCTTCGAGCCAGCCGATGATTTTCTCTTGGGCCTGGTCGGTCGACAGGCCGTTGAGGTCGCACACGCCGCCGGGGACATTCGCCGTGGCGCCGGGGCGAGGGGAATTCACGGCGCGGCCGTCGCCGGTAAAGGTCTCGGCGAAGAGGCCGGGATCCTCCAGAAACACGGGGAGCGCGACCTGGCGCGTCCAGCCGAGGTCGCCATCGAGCAGCGCCTGCGGATTCTGTACGGTAACTCCGGCAATCAGCCCGGCGGCGGAGCTGGCGGAGTTCATCAGGCGGTCGATCAGGCCTTCGAGCCCCCGCGCGGCCGCGTACGCGTGATCGAACGCGCCGTGCACGATCTGGTCGTGGAACCAGGCGTCGTTCGGCTCGACCACGGCGACGATGGGGAGTTGGAACTTCTTGGCGAATTCGAAGTCGCGCGTGTCGTGACCCGGCACGGCCATGATGGCCCCGGTGCCGTAGCCCATGAGCACGTAGTCGGCGATCCAAATGGGGATGCGTGCGCCGTTGACCGGGTTGACGGCGAGGGCGCCGGTCGAGACGCCGGTTTTTTCTTTGTTGTCGGCGGTGCGGTCGAGGTCGGAGCGGTGCCGGGCGGACTCTACGTACGCGGCGACCTCGGCGCGGCGGTCCGCGGTGGTGATCTTCTCCACCAGCGGGTGTTCAGGCGCCAAGACCATGTAGGTGGCGCCGAAGAGCGTATCGGGGCGGGTGGTGAAGACGCGGATGCCCTCGTGCTTTGCGACGGCATCGTCTCCCGCAAGTCGGAAGCTCACTTCTGCGCCGGTGCTGCGCCCGACCCAGTTGCGCTGCATGAGTTTGATGGGCTCGGGCCAGTCGAGATCGGGCAGGTCGTCCAGCAGCCGTTCGGCATAGCGCGTGATGCGCAACATCCACTGCTTGAGCGGGCGGCGAAAGACGCGGTGCCCGCCGCGCTCGCTGCGGCCTTCGTTGTCTACTTCTTCGTTGGCGAGCACGGTGCCCAGCGCGGGGCACCAGTTGACGGCGACTTCATCGAGGAACGCCAGGCGCTGCCGGTTGAGGGCGGCGCGGCGGTCGGTGGGGGAAAGATCGCGCCATTCGCGGCGACCGGGCACACCGGGCTGGCGAACGAGGCCAAGATCGCCGTCAACGCCCCAGCGGCCGGATTCGAATTCCGCGACCAGTTCCGCAATGGGTCGGGCGCGGCCGATGACCGCGGCGCCATCCGGGCCCACCCAGCGACACTCGTCGTCATACCACGATTCAAACATTCGCGCGAACATCCACTGCGTGAACTGGTAGTACCCGGGGTCTGAGGTGGCGAGTTCGCGGCTCCAGTCATAGGAGAAGCCGAACAGGCGGAGCTGTTCGCGATAGCGGTCGATGTTCTTCTTGGTGGTGACAGCCGGGTGGACGCCGGTTTCAATGGCGTATTGCTCGGCGGGGAGGCCGAACGAGTCGAACCCCATGGGGTGCAGCACGTTGAAGCCGCACATGCGCTTCCAGCGCGCGATGATGTCGGTGGCGCAGTAGCCCAGCGGGTGGCCGACGTGCAGCCCGGCGCCGCTGGGGTAGGGGAACATGTCCAGGATGTAGTACTTGGGTTTGCGGATGTCGGCGCCGGGCTCTCCGGGGTTGGGCGATCGGAAGGTGGCGTGCGTTTCCCAGTATTGCTGCCACTTTCGTTCGATGGCGGCGGGGGTGTACCGTCCGGGGCGTCGGCCTTCAGGCGCGGAGGAAGCGGCGTCCTGTCCGGCGACTTGTGTCTGGTTCGAAGCTTTTTCCATGCCAGGCAGAGTCTACGCAGCACGGCAGAGGCACGCAAACCGCGGCACAGGTGGAAACTCAGAAGCGGTCTTCGTAGGGGTGCAGCGATCGCGGCGGACCGAGGATTTCGGTCAGGATGATGGCGCGGCGCGCGGCTTGGCGGGTGAGCAGTTCGCGGCGGTCGAAGTCGAGCCCGCCCTGCTCGTACTGGGCGTAGGCTTTGGTAAACGCTTCGTCGGTGATTTCGCGGTCGGTCCGGGGAGGGGCGGCGGACTCGCCTGCCTGCCGCGGCGCCGGGGGCGACTCGGCGACCTTGGTCCGGCGATGGGCGGACTCTTGGCGTTCTGCGTGGCGTTCGCTGCGGACCTTTTCGCCGTCGCGGCGCGCGGGTCCAGTACGGCGCACTTTCCGTTGGGCAGGCGCCGCGGGCGCCGGTGGTTCGTCAGCGGCCTGTCGCCTTTTCTTGAGTTCCTCGGGAACGGGCACGCCGAGCATTTCGAAAATGACCTCAGGAAGGGAGGTGGCGGGCTTTTCGCCCTGGGGTCCGACCTCGGCCGAAGGGGGCAAGGGGCGGGAGACCGGGCGAGGCGACTCGATCTGCCGCTCGATGGTTGTGGGCGGCAGGGGACGGGCGACCGGGCGGGGAACACGCTGGCGCGTGGGTTTGCCTTCGGGCGCAACCTCATCCGGTTGCTTGGGGCTGAACATTTGAATGAGCTTCTTGGCGAGCGGCGCGAGGATGAAGATCGCCACGAGGATGACGAACTGGAGAATCTCGCCGAAGTCGTATTGTGCCAGCAAAGCAGGCATCCTTTGTCCGTCTTGCCCCGTCCTCGGTGGTCGGCAGGAGCCTGCGAAGCCAAACCCTGCCGACCCACCGGCCGAAAGGCCGGTCCATCCACCGGCGAACAGCCGGTGCCCTGCTCCCATAGTGCCGCGCTATGGCACTACCGTCGGTCCCATGGCGGTCAGCCCTTGGATTCCGGCGGGGTGTCGATGCGGCCGATGGCGTCGCGCATCGACGTATCCGCCTGAATGTTGCGGAACTTGTAATAGTCCATGACGCCGAGGTTGCCGGAGCGAAATGCTTCGGCGATGGCCTTGGGCACCTCGGCCTCGGCCAGGGTGACCAGGGCGCGGTTTTCCTCGATCTTGGCGCGGTTTTCCGCGGCGAGGGCGATGGCCATGGCACGGCGTTTTTCGGCTTCGGCCTGGAAGCGGCGCTTGTCGGCCTCGGCCTGGTCGGCCTGGAGCTTGGCGCCGATGTTGTCGCCCACGTCCACGTCGGCGATGTCGATGGATAGGATTTCAAACGCCGTGCCGGAATCGAGGCCCTTCACAAGCACGGCCTTGCTGATGCGGTCGGGGTTTTCGAGCACGGCCTTGTGCGTTTCGGCGGAGCCGATGGCGCTGACGATGCCTTCGCCGACACGGGCGATGATGGTCTCCTCGGTGGCTCCGCCGATGAGCTGGCGGATGTTGGTGCGCACCGTGACGCGGGCCTTGGCTTTGAGCTGGATGCCGTCCTTGGCGACCGCGTCGATGGTGCTCTTGCCGCTCTTGACGTTGGGCACGTCGATGACCTTGGGGTTTACGCTGGTCTGGACGGCGTCGATGATATCGCGGCCGGCAAGGTCGATGGCGCAGGCCTTCTTCCAGTCGAGGTCCAGGACGGCGCGGTTGGCGGCGATCATGGCGCGGGACACGTTGGGCACGCGTCCGCCGGCGAGGTAGTGGCTTTCCAGGTCATTAACGCCCACGTCGTGCACGCCGGCTTTCACCAACTGGATTTTGGCGAGCACGATGGAGTTGGGATCGACCTTTCGCAAACGCATGCCGATCAGGTCGGCGAGCCCGACGTCCGCCTTGCTCATGAAGGCCTGCAGCCACAGGCGGAAAAACTGCGCGATGATGAGCAGCAGGACAAGGATGACGACGCCGAGCACGACCATCACGATGGAGCCGATGCCCCATGAGGTTTGTGCGAGCGTGGGGCCGAACGGTGCGAACATGGCTTCCTACCTTTCTGCGAATCCCTGGGGCGGACCTTGCCGCCGGCGCTGACGGCGTGCCTTCCGAGCGACGCCGCGGTTAAGTTTTCTTTTCGACCACGGTCAACGTGCCGGTGGAAATCCCGGTTGCGATGACGGCGACTCCCGCCTCGATGGCGCCCATCTCCGCTACGCAGGATAGTCGCTTTCCGTTGAATTGGCACGCCCCCACGGGTCGCAGCGGCGAAAGCGTTCGGCCGGTGGCCCCGACGAGGGCGGACAGCTCTTCCAGCGGAATGCCCGCGTCGGCGGCGGTGAGCACCGGGTTGGGTGGCGAGATCAACCGGCCGATGGGGGTCCGGTGCCAGACCTTGATCGAAAGATAGGCAAACACGGGAAGGAAGATCAGACACGCAATGACCGCGATGGTGCCCGCCTCCTTGCCGCCGTAGTTGTAGGTCTTGGTTACGGCGGCGACGAGAAACCCGACGCCAGCGACCGAGAGCACGCCGTGCGAGGGAATGAAAATCTCTGCGATGAGGATCACCACTGCGACGGCAAACAGAATGATGATGATTCCAAGCTCGGACATTGATCGTGTCGTTCGTGCCTTTCCGGGTTGCCTCTACGCGCGGGCCACGCGGACCACCACGCGGTTGCCGCGGCGCTCGATCACTTCCACGCGCACGCTGCCGTCGATGTATTCGCCTTCGGTGACCACGTCAACGAGCAGGGGGCCGAAATGCGCTTTTCCGGCCGGGTGCAGGGGGCCGGCCGTTTCGCCGATGTCGCCCACCCGGGCGGCGCCGCGATAGGGGTCATCCACCGCCACCTGAGACGGCGTGGGGTTGGCGGGCGCAAAGCGGCTGAACAGCGGGGTCCGCGGCAGGTAGCGGCTCAATACGATCATGCCCAGCAGCGACGCGGCCATGGAGGTGACCACCGTGGTCACCGCGACCTTGAGGGCGTGCACCGTCGAGGGCAGCGAAGGGAGGTAGAGTGGAATGGTGCGCCCCGGTTCGGGCGGCACAAACGTGGCGAGGAGCCCGATGATCAGGAAAAGGAACCCGGAAATGCCCGCGATGCCGAAACCGGGAATGACGAAAATTTCCACGCCGATGAGGATGAAACCAATCACGATGAACATGATTTCCCAGATGTTCGCCACGCCGGTGAGATATGGCGCGCCGACAAAAATCGCCAGGCAGATGAGTGCGACCAGCCCCGGCACGCCGACGCCCGGCGTGTGAAACTCGACGTACGCACCCAGCATGATGATGAGCAGCAGGAAGCCGCGGACGTAAATGGACGTCAACCAGTAGGCCAGGGATTCGGACCAGGAGGGGTTCAAACGCACCAGACCGGACAGGCTGAAATGGGTACGCAACTCGTTCTCGGTGGTCACGATGCCCTTGCAGAAACCGTAGGCCGTCGCCTCGGCGGCGGACATTTCCAGGAGCTGGTCGTCGCGCACGACGGGTTGATGAGCGTCGACCTCCATCTCGAGTACCACATCGTAATAGGTCTCGACCAGTTTCCATTCTGAAGCGCCGCGCCTGGCGCTCTGGGCGTCTGTGGTTGCGGATTCTTCCGGCCCTTCGGCGTCCACGGACGTAGCGTCCTCCGGACCGTCCGCCTGTTCGGCAGCCCGCATGGCATCCTTGACCGCGGGCGCGCTTTCGCTGCCTATCCGTTTGATTTTCTCGTCGCGGAAGACGAACTCGCGCCGGCCGGTGACCGTATTTTCCAGCCACCACACCTCGCGCTCGGGGATCACGAATGCCTCGCTCAACACCTGGTCGTACCCGTTCAGTCGGGCGGAGGCACGGAATTCGGCGAGCACCGGCGTGTAGGCTTTGGGCTGCAAATCCTCGGGGACGGCCTGCATGCCGGAGGGGCCGCCCATGATCACCTGGGAATCGCCAATGCGCGACGAGCGGGCCATGACGATCTGGTCGCAAGCCACGGCCACGATCGCCCCGCCGGAATGAGCATTGGGGTTGACCCAGGCGATGGTTTGCACCTCGGCGCCCTCGCGCTTGAGGTTCTTGATGGCGTCTGCGATGGCAATGGAACTGGTGACCAGCCCGCCGGGCGTGTCGAGTTCGAAAATAAGCACCCGTGCGCCCTGGTTCTGGGCATCGGCAATGCGGCGGCGGACGCTTTCGACCATGACGTCGGTGATTTCGCCGTGAATGGGAATGACTGCGGCGGTTTGCTCGGCCGGGGGGGGCGCGATCCGGGCGTCTTCCTCGGCGCGGACAGCATACGCTGGCAAACCCGCAAACAGCAGCGCCGGCCAAACGAGCGTCCAGATGGCGGTTCCGCGGCGGCGGACATTTCGATGATTCATGGGGCGCCTTTCGAAAGGCAGAGGTCCAATCCCCTCGTCTCTCGGCACTAGAGTCTATTTCTGCGCCGATTGGTCGGCAAGTTGAATCCACTGTTGACTTTGTAATCGGCTGATCGTCCGAAGATGTGCAACTGCCCGGCCGCGCGCAGGTCAGGGTGTCGCGCGGGCGGCGGGGGCGCCGGATTCATGGCTGCGCCACCAGGCGACCGTACGGCCCAGTCCTACCTCCAGCGGAATGCCGGCGCGCCAGCCGAGCATCTCTTCCGCCCGGGAGGTGTCGAGGCGGCGGCGCGGCTGGCCGTCCGGGCGCGACGCATCCCAGCGGATGGCTCCGCGATACTTGCAAAGCGCGGCGATCGTCTGCGCCAGATTTGCAATCGTGATTTCGTGTCCCGTGCCGAGGTTGATCGGTTCCGGCGTGTCGATCGCCGTGGCGGCACGCACGATGGCTTCCGCGGCGTCGTCGACGTACAGGAATTCGCGCGTGGCGCCGCCGCTGCCCCAGCAGGTGACCTCGGACAGGTTGCGTTCGGCGGCATCGCAAAATCGGCGAATGAGCGCCGGAATGACGTGGGAGGTTTCTTCGTCGAAGTTGTCGCCGGGGCCGTAGAGATTGGCGGGAATGAGGTAGACGCCGGGGAATGCGTACTCGGCGTGATACGCGGCGAGCATGGTTCCCAGGGCGCGCTTGGCGATGCCGTAGGGGGCGTTGGTGGGCTCCGGGTAGCCGGACCACAGCGCATCCTCGCGAAAAGGGACAGGCGTATGGCACGGATAGCTGCACACCGTGCCCACCTGCACGAACTTGCGCACACCGCGGCGGCGGGATTCTTCGATGAGGTTGAGGCCCATGGCCATGTTGGCGTAGAAGAACCGGCCCGGGCGCTTCTGGTTGGCGCCGATTCCGCCGACCTCGGCCGCAAGGTGGATGAGAATATCGGGGGCGGCCATGTCGAAAAGGCGGCGGACTTCTTCGGGGTTGGTGAGGTCGAAGTCGCGCGACCGCGGCACATACACGTCGCCCGCGCCCGATTCTCTCAGCCGCGCGCAGACGGCGCTGCCCAGGAACCCGGCGCCGCCGGTGACGCAGATGCGATGAGTGGTGAGGTCTAACATGAGGAAGGCATCACGTGCGGTCCGGTGTCAACCAGCATTCGTGGCGTCACGGCCGAGACCTTCGAGGTAGGTGCGGTTGGTGGAAAGGTCAGCCGGGCCACCATCGACGCAGCCGATCAAGGCGAACGCGGAGGCCCGTTCCAGCCAGCCCGTCGTACGTTCCGACTCCGCGGCATAATCCTCCACGGCAGCACGGATAATCTCCTCGGCCGCAACGCCTTCGGCCCGTGCTAGTTCCTGCACGCGGCGCAGCGTTTGAGCGTCGATACGAACGGCGTTTCGGTTGTCGTTGGGTTGCGCGATCATGTTACCTCTTTATGGAGTATACACCGGTTCCACTTCCGTTTCTACCGCAATGCGGCACGGGTCGCGACGACCATTATGCGACCACCCTTCCCTTCTTGATCACCTTTTTGACGCAGTTGCGGCCCGGCTCATAAAGCCAGCGGCGGTGATTGGGCACGTCGAGAATGACGAGATCAGCCTGGTGGCCGACGGCGATGGCGCCGAGGCGGTCCTGCCGGCCGATCGCCGCGGCCGCGTTGGAGGTGGCGGCGACAATCGCCTCCGTCGGCGTCATCCGCATCTGCGTGCAGGCGATGTTGAGCGTGAGCGGCAGCGATTCGACCATCGCGGAGCCGGGGTTGTAATCGGTGGCCACGGCCACGGGCAGGTCGGCCTCGAGCAGTTTGCGGGCCGGGGCCTGGGGCACGCCGAGAAAGTAGGAGCACGCGGACAGCAGCACCGCCACCGTGCCGGCATTCTTCAATGCCGCGATGCCGCCGTCGTCGATGCGTTCGAGGTGGTCGGCGGAAACGGCGCCGACCTCGCCCGCCAGGCGGGTGGCGCCCATCTGGGTGATCTGATCGGCGTGCAGTTTCGCACGCAGGCCGAAGCGCGCCGCCGTGGTGAGCACGCGGCGCGTCCGAGCCACGTCGAAGGCGGTCTTTTCGCAGAACACGTCGCAGAACTCGGCCAGGCGCCGGTCGCGGATTTGTGCTAATACACTGTCATCGAACACGGCGTCCAGGTACTCGTCCGGGCGCTCGGCGAACTCGCGCGGGGTGGTGTGCGCCGCAAGGTAGGTTCCCACGGTCTCGATGGGCTGCGCGGCGCC
>CAZMVD010000066.1:0-21576 GCA_964569425.1 uncultured Phycisphaeraceae bacterium | reverse complement strand
CGAAACACGTTTGCGCGACCCCCCCATCCCCCCTTGGCAAGGGGGGCGGACGGGGCGCACTCCCGGCCCGCAGCCCGGCGCAAGACTGTTTCACGTGAAACATTCCCAGATTAACACACCCGTCGTCGCCATACACACGCACAGCGCAAACCTGTTTCGCGCGAAACAAGGATGCCGCATTGCACCGGTTACAAACGGGTGCCACAGTGTCCGGCTGATCGCTTCGCGCACCGGTTCCCGCGCGCGCTGGTGATGTTCTCTTGCGGCAGAGGCATCGGCCATTCGGTCCAGCGGGGCGGGAGCCGGTCGTTGGGGGCAGGGGGGGCCGTTGCGATCGCCACAACCAGTGCCACATACTTGGCACCGCACGCGCGCCGCGCGGACTGGCCCGGCTAGCGCCGTGCTTCGGCTCCCCGCACGCATTGGCCGCTCAATCGAGCTGCTTGCGGAAGCGCATCAGGCTGAGCGAAAGAATGGTGACGCAGCACAGGCTCAAACCGATGACGTGCGGCATCAGGTCCGCCAACTCCGCGGACCGCAAGATGATGCCCCGCAGAATCTCGATGAAATAGGTCACCGGAATCGCAAACGTCAGCCAGTAGATTGGCGCCGGCATCGCTTCGCGCGGGAACATGAACCCCGACAACAGCACCGACGGCAGCATGATGATGAACGCAAACTGCACCGCCTGAAGCTGCGTGGTCGCCACCGTGGAGACCAACAGCCCGAGCCCCAGCGCGGTGAACAGAAACAGGAACGACAACCCCAGCAACAGCACCAGGCTCCCGTGAATGGGCACGCCGAACACGTACACCATCACCACCAGCACGATGAGCATCTCGGTGAACCCCACCACCGCATAGGGAATCAGCTTGCCCAGCAGCAGCCCGCCCTTGCCCACCGGCGTCACGAACAACTGCTCCAGCGTGCCCGACTCGCGCTCGCGCACGATGGCAAACGAAGTGAGAAACAACGTCACCAGTTGCAGAATGATCCCGATCAGCCCGGGCACGAAGAAATGGGCACTCTCCAGGTCCGGGTTGTAGAGCAGCCGCGGGCGCACTTCCAGCGGAACGGCCATGCGCCCGGTGGCGTCGCGCGCCACCGCCGTCTGCATGGCGTCGGCGAACTGCCGCGCCTGCCGCAACGAGAATTGCAGGCCCAGCAGCATGGCGCTGTTGAGCGCCGTGGTGGCCACCTGCGAATCGCTGCCGTCGATCAGCAGTTGCACCATCGCCTGCTGCTGGCGCAGCAATCGCTCGGTCAGGTCGGGCGGAATGCGCAGCCCGACCTTCGCCCGTCCGGAAGCCAGCGCATGATCAAACGACGCGTCATCCGTGACCCGCTCGACCACCTTGAACTTGCGCGAGTTGACGAACGCGTCCACCACGTCGCGCCCCGCGCGCCGCCCGTCCAGATCGAACACCACCATTCGGATGTCGTCGATGGTGGTGCGAATGGCGTAGCCGAAGATGGTCAGTTGCAGCACGGGAATCGCGAAGGCGAAGAAGAGCGTCACCGGTTCGCGGCGTATGTGCGCCACTTCCTTCACCAGGATGGCCCACAGTCCGTTCATGACGCCCTCCGCCGCGCTTCCACCCGGCTGAGCGTGACGAACACGTCCTCCAGGCTCGGCGGCACGGCGCGCACCTCGACGCGCTCCGGCGGCAGCCCCAGCGCGGCGCTCACCGCGGATTCGTGGAAGTCCTCGGCCACCAGCAGGTGCAATGTCTCGCCGAACAACGTGGCGTCGTGCACCGCGGGGTGGCGCTTCAGATGGTGCAGCGCCCGCGGCGCGTCGGGACAGCGCAGTTCCCAGCGCTTGCTGCCCGTGGGCGTGACGGCTGGGAGTTTCTTGAGTTCATCGGTACGCCCGCACACAATCAGCCGCGCCGAATCGATATAGCCCACGTGCGTGCAGCGCTCCGCCTCGTCCATGTAGTGCGTGGTGACAAAGAGTGTCACTCCGCGACCGGAGAGGGTAAAGAGCAGGTCCCACAGGTCGCGCCGCGCGACGGGGTCGATGCCCGCGGTGGGCTCGTCGAGGAAGAGCACCTGCGGTTCGTGGATCAGGGCGCAGGCCAGCGCCAGGCGCTGTTTCCACCCTCCCGAAAGCGTTGCCGCGCGTTGCGCCAGCCGGTCGCTCAAGTCCACCAGCCCCAGCACCTCGCGTTTGCGTTCGCGGTGGCGCATGCCCGTCAGTCCGTAAATCCGCGCGTAGAAATCGAGGTTCTCTTCGACGCTCAGGTCGCCGTACAGGCTGAAACGCTGCGACATGTACCCGATGCTGCGCTTGATCGATTCCGCCTCGCGGCTGGCATCGCGCCCCAGCACCGTGCCCCGTCCCGCGCTGGGCCGCAGCACCCCGCACAACATGCGGATGATCGTCGTCTTGCCGCTGCCGTTGGGACCCAGAAAGCCGAACACCGATCCCCGCGACACCTGAAACGAAACGTCGTTGACCACCACGTGGTGACCGAATTGTTTGGTCAATCCCTCGGCCGTGATTACGGCGCTGCCTTCGGGATTGCCGCTCACGGTACGGGTTCCAGAAACACGTCCGCGGACATTCCCGGCCGGAGCACCTCGCGCCCTTCGTCGAGCAGCACCTTGATGCGAAAGACTTGTTTGCTGCGTTCCTCGGGCGTCTGAATGTTGGCGGGTGTGAACTCCGCCTGGCGGGCGATGAAGGAGATCCGCCCGGCGAAGTGCCGGTCGGGGAAGGAGTCCACGCGCACCGACACCGGTTGACCCAGCGCCAGATTGAGGCGGTTTTCCGGCACATACGCGCGGACCCACAGCGATGCCGAATCGAGCAGCGAGATGACCGGTGCATTGGCCGATACCAGGTCGCCCGGCTGCAGGTCGATCGCCTCCACCACGCACGCGCAGGGCGCGCGAATGGTCAGCTCGTCGCGCTGGCGTTCCAGCGCTGCGATGGCCGCCCGGGCGGCGTCTACGTTGGCCGCCGCCTCGGCGATCTCCTCGGGACGGAACCCCTTCTCGAGCAGCGCCAGCGCCTGCGCGCTTTCGGCCAGCGCGGCGCGCGCTTCGGCGATTTCTTCCGCGCGGGTGCCTTCGCGCGCCAGCGCCAGTTCGTCGCGTGCCACGTTGAACGCGGCGCGCGCACTGTCGATCAAGCGCGTCACTTCGTCCATTTCTTCCTTGGCCGCGCGCCCCTCGGCGAACAGCTTCTCGATCCGCGCATGTTCGATGTCGGCCTTGACGAACTGTGCGCGGGCGTATTCCAGCTTGTTTTCCAGGATCTGGATCTCCAGTGCCCGCGGACCCGCCACCAGGCGGTCGTAGACGGCCTGCGCCCGGTCGCGCCGCGCCCGCGCCTGCTCAATTTCTTCCACCCGAAATCCGGCGCGGAACCTGTCCATTTGCGCCTCCCGCGCCGCGAGCGTGGCTCTTGCCTGCGCGCGCCGTTCGAGCAGATCGAAGGCGTCCAGCTCCGCCAGCGCCGATCCCGGTTCCACCGGCTTTCCTTCCCCCGCAAGGACCGAGGCGACGCGCCCGCCGACGCGCGAGCCGACGCGGATTTCGTCCGCCTCCAGAAAACCGGATACGAAGAAAGGTTGCGTTTGGCGCCGGCTGGCGACCAGAAGGGCAAGCGCCACCGCGATCAGTGGAATGACAAGCCACGCACGGCGCATGGCGCGAACCTTACCGGCGGGTCTACGTGGCCGTCAACCTTGCGCCGGCGGAGAGTGTACCCAAGACCTCCGCGGCACAGCATCGAATGCTTGACACGAGTGGTGCAGCGGTGCACGATCCACCGGCGTGGCGAGGTCACGCCGCCGGCGCGCTCGACCCCCCGGCCACCGAGATCACTGGTCATGATTCGCGCCACCCTGGTACTGGCGATTGTCAGCCTGCTTGCGATTCCATTCCTGGCGCCGCTCTTCGTGATCGGCCTGTTCAGGCCCTCGCGCCGGGCATTCGCGCTGTGCTTTCGAACCTGGGCGTGGCTGATCCTTCGGGCCGCATCCACCCGCGTTCAGTTTGAAGGTCACCGGCCGCGCGTCGGAGACCCACCGTGCTTTTTCATGAGCAATCATCAGAGTGCATTCGACATTCCGGTGCTCATGTATGCCCTGAACGGCGACGTGCGCTTTCTGGCGAAAGAGTCGCTTTTCCGCTTTCCGCTGTTCGGCTGGGTCATTCGGCGCTACGGAAACGTTCCGGTCGATCGCGCCAACCCCCGGGTAACCTTGCGCCGCATGGAGACCATGCTGGGACTGGACCGCAAGCATCCTCTGTCACTCATCGCCTTTCCCGAGGGCACCCGCAGCCGCGACGGCCACTTGTTGCCTTTTCACCGCGGGACGATGAAGATAGCCCAGCGCACCGGATTGGACGTTGTTCCGGTGACCGTAGACGGCGCGATCAAGGTCAATCCGCGCGGCGAGTTTCGACTCTACCCTGGCGAGGTACGCGTCCGGTTTGCCGCTCCGATCCCGGCCGCGGAGGTGGCGTCCCTTTCCGCCCAGCAGTTGATGGAACGGGTTCGCGAAACGATCGACTGCGGCCTTAGCGAGCGAAGTCGCGTAGAAGGGGTGAAGACGCCTGATTTGCCGCTTCCGCGTACGGAGTGTGAATGAAATGGATCCATCCGCTGCCAGTACCTCCCCGCGACTGGGCGAGCGCCTGGCAGGCCAGCACCTGCTGGTGACCGGTTCGACCGGTTTTCTGGCCAAAGCGTTTCTGGAAAAGATTCTGCGGGCGGTTCCGGAAGTCGGGGGGATTTACCTTCTGGTTCGTTCCCGGCCCGGGGGGGGGCCCAGCGCGGAACAGCGCGTGCTGCGCGACGTGCTCGGGTCTCGCGCCTTCGACCGCCTGCGCGCCAGCCTGGGGGATGGATTCGGCGCCCTTTGCCACGACAAGGTCCACGTCGTCACCGGCGACCTCACGCGCGACTGCCTGGGGTTGGACGCGCAGCAGTTCCGCGACCTGGCGCGGCGCATCACCGTGGTGGTGAACAGCGCCGCCACGGTGACGTTCGATGAACGCCTCGACCTGGCCGTGGAACTCAACACGCTCGGCCCTTCACGGCTGCTGGCCTTTGCGCAGGAAGGCGGCGATCTGCCGTTCCTGCATGTTTCCACCTGCTATGTATGCGGCGCTCGCAACGGTGTCATTGTGGAGGATTTTTCGGCGCCGGAGGCGGCGCGCGAGCGTCTGCCGCGCATCGCTGCCACCGGGGACTACGACCTTGACGCGATCATCGAGTCGCTGCGCGAGCAGGCCGCCCAGCTCCGCCATCGCTACGGCGCTGACACCGAAGTGTGCCGCCAGGCGCTCATCGACGCCGGCATGGAACGCGCGCGGCACTTCGGCTGGAACGATACCTATACCTTTACGAAGTGGATCGGCGAACAACTGCTGGTCCGGGACCGCGGCCGCGTGCCACTGGTGGTTTTTCGGCCCGCGATCATCGAGAGCAGCTACGAAGAACCTCTGCCCGGTTGGATCGACGGACTGCGCATGGCCGATCCCATCATCGTCGCGTACGGCAAAGGCAAGCTCGAAGAGTTTCCGGCGCTGGGTCAGATATCGCTCGATCTGATCCCGGTCGACTTTGTCGCCAACGCCATGCTCGCCACCCTTCCGGTGGGTGAACGGCGCCGCGACGGCGTGGCGTTGTACCAATGCGCTTCGAGCGACCGTCATCCGCTGCAATTGCAGACCATGTGCCGCTTCCTGCAGCGCGCCTTCCATAAGCGCCCCATGAACGACGACGACGGGCGGCCGATTCACCCGCGCCCGTTGCGGCCGGTGGAAAGCGGCGCTTTTTTGCGGCGCTGGACGACGCGCCTGCGGCGCATCAACTGGCTGCGCCGTCGCCTGGAGCCATTCGCCATGGCCCGGCGGCGCGTGCGGCGGCTGGCTTCCATCGCGCGGCACATCGAGCAACTGGTGTATTTCGCCAAGATTTACTCTCCCTACACGCATCTGGACTGTCGGTTCTCCTGCAATGAACTCCAGCGCGTCGCGGAAGGCCTGCATCCCGAGGACCGCGCCGCGTTTCCTTTTGATGTGCAGCGCATCACGTGGGAAGACTACATCGTCAATCGCCACGTGCCCGGTCTGCGTTCGTTCGTGCTGGGCACCGGCTACGAACCATCGACACGCCTTCGCGCGACGCAGCGGCTGGCCGAGGGCGACGGTTCCCAGGTGCGCGAAGCCCTGCAAGGGCAGAACATTTTCGACGTCTTTCAGCACGCCGCGCAACGTCACGGCGATAAGCCCGCCCTGCAAATCAAGCGCAACGGCCGCTGGCTGCGCTATACCTATCAGGAGGCGCTCAGCGCCACGGGGACCATTGCGCGGCGCCTGTTGGAACGGGGGCTGAAACCCGGCGACCGCATTGCGCTGTGCGGCGAGAACGGGCCCGAGTGGGGCTTGACCTATTTGGCCATCATTCGAGCCGGCATGACCGCGGTTCCTCTTGATCCGCAATGGCCGGCGGCGGAATTGTGGCAGGCGGCGCGCTTTGCCGGCGCCAAGCTCATGTGCGCCGGATCGTCCACGTTCGAGGGACTCAAGGAATCCTGGCGCTCGCAGGATGCCGAGCTGGTGGCGCTGGGTCAGCCGTTCGTGCCTCCGCCCGCGGCGTCGCGCGATGCCCTCGCGGACCCGATCCCCACGCCGGTCACGGCGATTGCTTCGATCCTGTTTACTTCCGGGACCACGTTGGCGCCCAAGGCCGTGCCGCTCACCCATCGCAACCTGATCGCCAACGCGGCCGCGCTGCTCCAGGTTCATCCCGTGCAGCCTGCGGACGAGTTTCTTTCGGTGTTGCCCATGTACCACGTGTTCGAATTCACGGGCGGCTTTCTCGTTCCGCTGACTTGCGGTGCAACCATTACCTATGTGGAACACCTCAAGGGTCCCGAGATTCGCGCCGCGATGCAGGCGACCGGCACCACGGTGATGCTGGTTGTGCCTCGACTGTTACGCCAGTTTCACGATTCGATCGCCGATCGGGTCGCGGCTTCGGGAGTGTTGCGGCGGACGATGTTCCGCCTGTTCGGATTCATTTCCGACCGCACCGGCCGGCGTTTCGCGCGCAAGCTGTTTGCCTCCGTGCACCAGGGCCTTGGTGGGCACCTGCGCATGTTTGTCTCCGGTGGTTCGCGGCTCGATCCGGAGTTATTCGACGCCTTCGCGCGCATGGGGTTCCCGGTGTACGAAGGATACGGCCTGACCGAAACGGCGCCGGTGATATCGGTGAACCCTCCGGGCGACGCGCGCGCCGGTTCCGTCGGGCCGGTTCTGCCCAATCTCGAAGTGGAGATTCGCAATCAGAACCTGGAAAACATCGGCGAAGTGTGGGTTAAGGGGCCGAGCGTGATGTCGGGTTATCTCGACAATACCGAAGCCAGCGCCGAAGTGCTTGACGGCGAATGGCTGCGCACCGGCGACCTTGGCCGATTCGATGCCGAGGGCCGGCTCTTTTTGACCGGCCGTTCCAAGGATCTCATCATTACCGGCGCCGGCAAGAACGTTTACCCGGATGAGGTTGAACTCCGCTACCGAGAGCTGCCTTTCGCGAAGGAAGTGTGCGTGTTCGGCGTGCCGGCCGAGGATGGATTGGGCGACGTGGTTCACGCGGTGGTGGTTCCCGACCGCGACGCCCATCCCGATCTGGACCGGTCGTCCATCGAGCGCGAGATTCGCCTCGCCGCCGAGTCCATATCGGAGTCGCTGCCTTCGCACCAGCGCATCGCGGTGCTGCACTTCTGGGAACGGGAGTTGCCCAAGACCTCGACCCTGAAGGCCAAACGCACGCTCATTCGCGACATGGTCAGTCGTGACTCTGGTACGACGGTGCCGGCCGCGGAGGTTGAATCTGCCGCCGACGCCGCGCGCACCGTGGACAACCCGGACGCCTTCACGGCGGTGTGCGACGTGTTGGCCCGCCACAGCCGCCGCTCTCCGGAGGAGATTCGCCGCCCCATGCACCTGTTGCTCGATCTGGGCATCGACAGCATCGGCAAGATGGACGTGCTGGGCGCGGTGGAGAGCTGTTTCGACATGCGTATCGACGACGAACGGGCCTCCAAGATCGCGCGAGTCGCCGACCTGCTCCATGTTGTGGGTGAGCGCAAACCGCGCAAGGCATCCGGTCGCAGCGCCGTGTCGCATTATCGCCGCGTGGTGGCCGAGAGCACGACCCCCGCGGGCAACGGCCGCCTGGCCGCGCCCCTAGTTCCCGTTCGCTGGCTGATTCGCGGCGGCGTCAGCGCCTTCATGAATTCCTATGTGCGTGTCCGGGTGCGGGGACGGGAACACATTCCCGCGCAGGGCGCGTTCGTTCTGGCGCCGAATCACTGTTCGCACCTGGATTCACCGGCGGTGGTCACGGCGGTGGGAGGCAGGCGGCGTGTGTGGGTGGCGGGGGCCGAGGACTATTTCTTCAACACGCGGTTCAAGCGTTTCCTCTTCGGCAAGGTGCTCGACACCATTGCGTTTGATCGACAAGCGGACGGCATCCGCGGCCTGCGCCGTTGCGGCGATGCGCTCAGCCGGGGGGACGGATTGCTCATGTATCCTGAAGGCACACGCTCGGTGACCGGCGAGATGCAGCCCTTCAAGATCGGCATCGCCGTTCTGGCGTGTGAGCGCCAGGTGCCGGTGGTTCCTGTCTATATCGATCGCACGTACGAGCTGTTTCGGAAGGGAAGCCGCGTGGTTCGCCCCGGCGTTGTCCACGTGACGTTCGGGCAACCCATTCAGCCGCCGCCGCTCCACGACGATAGCGATCCCTACGAGGCATTCCGAATGCTCACCGAGCAGGTGGAGGGCGCGGTGGCCGCACTGCGCGATGGGGTGCCGGTGTAATGGCGGATTCACCCGGTACGCTGCGCCCGGCCGCGTTCTTCGATGTCGATGGAACGCTTGTGCGTTCCACGATTGTGCACTACTACGCCTACTTCCGTTGCCGCATGTTGCCGTCGTGGTGGCGTCCGGTGTGGCGCACCGCGTTTCTCATCCGTTGCACGCGCTACCTGGTGCTGGACAAGATCGACCGCCGCCGGCTCAACGTGGTGTTTTATCGCAACTACGCGGGCTTGCACGCGCAAACCCTTCGCGGCCAGGCAGAGGACTGTTATCTCGACGTGATTGCGCCGCGCCTGTTTGCCGAAGCGGTTCCGTGTGTAGATGCGCACCGCGCCGCGGGACGGGCGGTGGTGCTGGTGACCGGCTCCATTGATTTCACCATGGCGCCTTTGGCGCAGCGCATCGGCGCCGAGGCCGTCCTGGCGCCCGCGTTGATCGAACGCGATGGACGCTTCACCGGTGAACTGGACAGTGCGCCCGTGGCCGGCGAGGAGAAAGCGCGGCGGATGCGTGAATTCGCCGCCGCCCAGCACGTCGACCTGTCGCAGTCTTTTGGCTACGGCGACAGTATCGCCGACCTGCCGATGCTGGAGGCGGTGGGCATTCCTCACGCGGTGAATCCCGATCGCGCGCTGGCCGCCGTGGCGCGCGAACGGAATTGGCCGGTGCTGGCATGGTCGCTTCCCACCGCGCCCGGAGGCAACGGACGGTGCTAGCCCTTCAGTTTCGCCGCAGCATCCCGCGCTTTGCGCTGCTCAAGTTGCTGGGACCCCGCCTTCGTGGGCTGTACACGAGCCGTGCGTCGCCCCTGGCCCTGGTTGACGTGCCGCCGCCGCGGCTGCCCAACGATCAATGGGTGCGGTTGGCGCCGCGGTTGGCGGGCATCTGCGGATCCGACCTTGCGACCCTCTGCGCCAAGGGCAGCCCGTACCTGGCGCCGGTGACTTCGATGCCGTTCATCATGGGGCACGAGGTGGTGGGGCGGGTCGCCGAAGTGGGTCGCGCGGTGACGCGGGTGCGGGTCGGCGACCGGGTGGTGCTGCACCCGGCGCTGGGCTGCGTGGTGCGGGGGATCGAGCCGCGGTGCGCGGCCTGTGCGGAAGGACGCGACGCGCTGTGCCGCCACGTGAACCGCGGTGTCATTGCGCCGGGCATCCAAACGGGTTACTGTCGAGATACCGGCGGGGGCTTCAGTGAAGCGCTGGTCGCCCACGAATCGCAGGTCTATCGCGTTCCTGATGATCTGCCCGACGAGGCGGCGGTGCTCATCGAGCCGTTTGCCTGCGCGCTGCACGCGGCGCTGCGCATTCAGTGCCAGGAAAGTGACACTATCCTGTTGATCGGCTGCGGCGCCATCGGCCTGCTGACGTTGGCGGCCTTGCGTGCGTCGGGGTGCCCGGCGCGTATCGTCGCCGTCGCCCGTCATGCCCATCAACAGGAACACGCGCGGCGGCTGGGGGCCGATGGGGTGCTCGACGCTCGCGGTAGCACGGAAAATCGCTATGCTCAGTGGGCCGCGGAAATGGGCGCGGAGGTTCTGCGGCCGGAGCTGGGCAAACCGATGGTGATCGGCGGGGCGGACGCGACGTTCGACTGCGTGGCGTCGTCGGAGAGCATCGACGACGGACTGCGCTTCACGCGGAGCGGCGGGACGTTTGTGCTGGTGGGGATGCCGGGGGTGCCGCGCGGCGTGGACTGGACGCCGATGTGGTATAAGGAGTTGACCGTGCACGCGGCGTATGCGTACGGGCCGGAGCGCTGCGCGGACGGGGTGCGCGATACGTTCGACGTTGCGTTGGGGCACATGCGGGAGTGGGGGGCGCGGCTGGCGCCGCTGGTGGGCCGGCCGTTTGCACTCGCCGACTATCGCGCGGCGCTGAGCGCGGCGCTGAACACCGGGCGCAGCAAAGTCGTCAAGACCGTTTTCGCCGTCCATGGCGGGCAGGATTGAATGGCCAACCCTCGACACAACGGATCCGGGAACATCCACGTGGTTACGCGCGACGACCCACCGTTTCTGTTCCATCGCGGTGAGGGCTATACGCGCCATCCACTGCCCGTCGGCACCGAGGTGATTTACGCAAAGGCGCCGCTGCCCGCGCTGCCCGACCGGCGGGCAGCCATCGAGCACGCGCTGGATCATCCGCTGGGCGAGGAGCCGCTCGACGCGCTGCTCAAGCCGGGCATGAAGGTGACCATCGCGTTTGACGACGTGTCGCTGCCGCTGCCCGCCATGGCCCGACCCGATGTGCGGCAGAGCGTGATCGAAGCGGTGCTCGCACGACTGGAGCGCGCGGGCATTGACGACATCGAGCTGATCTGCGCCATCTGCCTGCACCGTCGCAACACGCCGGCGGAGCTGCGGCATTTTGTGGGGCCGGAGATTTTCAAACGCTTCTGGCCCGACCGGCTGCGCAACCACGACGCGGAGGACCCGGACGGGAACGTCTCGCTGGGCGAAACTTCGGAGGGTGAACTCGTCGAGCTCAACCGCCGCGCCGTGGAATCCGACCTGCTTATTTATGTCAACATCAACCTGGTCACCATGGACGGCGGCCACAAGTCCGTGCCCGTGGGACTGGCCACCTACCGCAGCGTGCGTCACCACCACAACGCCTGCATGATGCTGCACGATTCCAGCTACATGGACCCGCCGCGGAGCGCGTTTCATCGTTCGTGCGAGCGCATGGGCGAAGTGGTCAAGAAGCACGTCAAGATCTTTACGATCGAGACCACGCTCAACGGCAATCTTTTCTCCAGCCTGCTCGGCTTTCTCCAGAAGCGCGAGCACGCGTGGAACATTCGCGATCGGTTGATGTACCACGGCAGCCGGGTGGGGCTTGCGGCGCTGCCCGCGGCGCTGCGCCGCAAGGCCTACAATGCGCTGCCGGCGCCTTATGGGCTCACGGGGGTGCACGCCGGGAGCACCGACCTGGTGCACGCCGAAACGCTCAAGAACATCGACCGTCAGCAGGAAGTGCACGTGCCCCAGCAGTACGACATTGTCCTGTTCGGGCTGCCGTCCATCGGCCCGTACAACGTCAATTCCATCCTCAATCCGATTCTCGTCTATTGCCTTTCGGCGGGTTATTTCTTCAATTTCTACCGTCACCAGCCGCTGGTGCGGCGGGGCGGAGTGATGATTATCGATCATCCCTTCGAGAACCGCTTCCACATGGTGCACCATCCGTCGTACTACGATTTCTTCCACGACCTGCTGCCGCAGACCGCCGACCCGCGCGAGCTGGAAAAGAGATTCGAGAAGTCCTACGTGGAGAACGAGCGCTACATTGATTTGTACCGACATGGCTATGCTTATCACGGCGTGCATCCATTTTACATGTGGTACTGGGGGGCGCACGGTGCGGCGCACATGGGCAAGATGATCGCCGTCGCTCCGAAGAGCGAGATGGCGGCGCGGCGCGTGGGGTTCGAAGTTGCCCCATCGATGGACGCCGCCATCGCCCAGGCCCGTGAGTACCTCGGCGGAAACCCACGGATCGGCTATTTTCACTGTCCGCCGATCAGCATGTGTTCGCTGCCGCAGGCGCCAGCCCATGCCGCCGGCTGAGTCTTTTCTGATCGTGGCCAATCCCGCTTCCGGCCGCGGAAAGCGGCACATCGCCGAGCAGGTGGCTCAGTTGCTTCAGGCGCGGGGCCGCGCGGTGCGGCTGTGTTGGACCCGCGCGAAAGGAGACGCCGGGCGGTTGACGAGTGACGCGTGCCTGACCGTCGAAGACCGGCCCGACTGCGTGGTGGCCTGTGGAGGAGACGGCACCATTCAGGAAGTCGCCCACGCGCTGGCGGCGGCGAGCGCCGCGGGCGGTGACAGCGTCCCGTCGCTGGGCCTGGCGCCGGCCGGGCGCTGCAACGACTTCGCATCGACGTTGGGCATCACCCGCCGCCCCGAACAGATCGTGTCCGTGCTGTTGGACGGAGCGGTCAAACCCATTGACCTGGGCATGGTCAACGGACGCTATTTCTGTACCGTCGCCACGGCGGGAATCGACGCCGAAGTCACCGCCTACGTCGATGCCATGCGCGGTCCGTTGCACGGCACGCTCGCCTACGTGTGGGGCGCCTTCGCGGTGCTGTGCCGTTACCGCCCCCGGACGATGCGCCTGACGGGCGATTTCGGCACCATCGAGAAGCAGGTCTTTCTTGCGTCCACGGCCAATACCGCGTGCTACGGCGGTGCGATCCGCATTGCCCCCGATGCCGACCCGGCCGACGGCGCGCTTGATCTGTGTGTGATCGACGGCGTCTCGCGCACTCGCGCCGCGATGCTCGTGCCCGTCGTTCTGTTGAGCCGTCACCGTGCCCGTTCTGAAGTTCGTTTTTACCGCACGCGTCGTTTCCGTCTGGAGTCCGCCGAGCCGATGCAACTCTGGGCCGACGGCGAGCACATCGCCACCACGCCCGCGGAATTCTGCGTCGCGCCCGGCGCCATCAAGGTGCGGCTTCCGTCGACCGGACCGGGGCTTGGCGCTGCCGCTCCAGCACGGACGTGATCGACGCGACGCAGGAGGCGGCATCCAAGGTGGCGCGGTTGAGCAGCAGATCGTGCCGAACCGGGTCATTCTCGTCGACGCCGAAGTGTCGCAGGAAGTAAACCGCCCGTTCTTCTTCATTGCGTTGAACGATCAATCCGGCACGGGCCTCCGGTACCTTTTGTTCCGCCGCCACGCGCGCCACCCGCCATGACCTCGGCGCGATCAGCCGCACCCGCAGGCCGCGGTCGGGGGGCAGGATGCGGTCCACTCCGCGTCCCACGAATATTGCATTTCCCTGGCGCGCGAGCGACAGCACCGTGCGGCACAGACGGTGGAAATAGTCGTTCTTGACGAACTCGCTGTGCATCAGCGAGCGGAAGGTCTGCTCGCACCATCCCATGCCGCGCTCGTCCATCGAGGCGTAGAGCTGCTCGCGCATATGATCGTCGTCGGCCATGGCCGTGAGGATCGCCCGGTCGAAAACGGGCCATTGCAGCCGCTCGCCGAGGAGGACGGCGGTGTCGTCGGATTCCAAGCCGACCATGCGAGACACGGCGACGAAATCTTCGACTTTCTGCGGCGCTTGCTCGGGATCGCGCAGTCGTTGGGCGCGGGCAAGCTCCCAATGGCGCATTTGACGTTCGGTCACTCTCGCCATTCCGGATGCGTGATTGAAAGTTCGTTTGGGCATGACTTGGTCCTCCAAGAAAGCTCGGGCTGCACCCGGAAACTTCCTGCAAGATTCGTGCCACGGCGTTCCATTTGTTATTTGTCCGGGCTGCACGTTAGCAACGGCTGGACGGTTTCGGATTCAACCTTGGAGCCCCGCAGCCCACGAGTTTGAGAAAGTGGATTCCGGTAACGCCGTTCTTGAAGGGTTTGCATTGAAACTGTTCGATGGCACTCTTCGGCGGGCCCGGTGTGCGTTCCACAAGAACTTGAGTTTATCGGACACTTGAATGCGGTCTCGATGCGAGATGTCGGAGGGGGCCATGGCCAACAAGACCCTTGCAGACCGACTGCTCGCCAACGCCAAGTGCACAGCAATCAGAAGTTCTGACTTGGGGAAAGAGCCGAATCCGTGTTATACTGGCCGCTGGGAACGCCACCAGCTTCCGAAAGGGGATTTGAGCATGCCATCCAGGACGATTGCCGGGATTTTTCTTGCCGTTCTTACTTTTACTTCCGTGAGCGCCGGGCGAGAACCGCAAGCAGCCCAGTCTTCCGTTTTGCTCTTGCGGCCCTTTTCGGCCGTGGCTTCGCTGGGCGACGGCGACGGTGTGCAAACGCGGTTTTCGCACGAAGCGCTGACGGGACTTAGAAGTCTGGAGGCAGCGCAACGGGTTGAATTGCCACTGACTGGGGACAGGTCTATTGAATTAGAACTTGAGCGTTTCGATGTAGTCGCGCCGAATGCGAGGTTCACGACGGTCGCGGCGAACGGAACGGTGGAGCGCGCCCGGCCGGACGTGGTCCTACTTCGTGGGCAGGTGGTCGGCGAGCCCGGTTCGCGGGTGTTCCTTTCGGCCACGGGCAGAGGGATCGTTAACGGGTACGTGCAGCGGGAGGAAGGGCAGTATTTCATTTCGTCGGTCGATACTGCCGGTTTTGTGGAGGGGGTGTCTGCGGTGCAGGTGCACGCAGAGTCCGGCGGCGGGATGCCGGAGTTTGCTGCGTTCTGCGGGGTGGGTGAGGCGCACGACGTGCGTTTGCCGGCGTTGCGGGTGGAGGCCGGGACGGACGAGTCCGCGGCGGTGGCGGCGCCGCTGCTGGGCGCGCCGCGGGTGGTACGGGTGGCGGTGGATGCCGACCAGGCGTACGTGAACCTGTTCGATGGCGACGTGTTTGCGGCCGAGGCTTACATCGTTCAACTGATCGGCGCGGTGAGCGACATTTACATTCGCGATCTGGACATGAAGCTGGTGTTGACGTTCGTGCGCACCTGGCCGTTCGGCGGCGAGCCTTTCGGCGCGGACAACATCTCCGGGTTCCGCAATTACTGGGTGAACAACGAGGACATTACTGAGTTGAACCTGGTGCACTTGTTCAGCGGGCGGCGGGATACGCCGTATGGCGGGATTGCGTACCTGACCGATCCGTGCAACGGGTTTTTCTTCGGCATTAGTGCGTTTCTGCTGGGCAGTTTCCCTTCGCCGGTGGTCGGGCCGCATCTGGGCAATTGGGACGTTGTGGTGGTGGCGCACGAGATGGGCCACAACATGGGCACCGGGCACACGCACGACAGCTACACGCCGGCGATCGATCAGTGCGCCAGCGGCATTACGGCGCGGAGCACGATCATGAGCTACTGCCACACCACGCCGGGTGGGTTGCTGAACACGGACATGCGTTTTCACCGGCGCGTGCAGGAAGTGATCGAGAACAACGTGACGTTCGCCGGGTGCCTGTGGTTTGATTGCAACGGCAACGGCATTGACGATGCCGAAGATATTCTGTCGGGGACCAGCCCGGACGTGAATAGCAACGGCATCCCCGACGAGTGCGAGGACTGCAACGGGAACGGCATTCTCGACAGTGTGGAGATTGCCGGGGGGCTGGCGGACGTGAATGGCAATGGGATTCCGGACGTTTGCGAGGCGGATTGCAACGGCAACGGCATCCCGGACGAACACGAGATCACGCTCAATCCGTCGCTCGATTTGAACGGCAACCTGATCCTCGATGCCTGCGAACCCGATTGCGACGGAAACGGCATCGCGGATCACGTGGACATCTCCACCGGCACGCATCAGGACGTGGATCGCGACAGCGTGCCGGACGTCTGCCAGGATTGCAACGGCAACGGCATCGCCGATTACATCGACACCGATCGGCAGCGCCACATTTTCATCGGTGAACTGGCCGACTACGTTCGTGAGCATCACGGTGTCAGTGGTGTCGGCATTCGCAACTTAGCCACCGGGGGGATCGTGCAGGATGTTTACGACGTGACCTTCGGGCCGGACAGGCAGCTTTACGCGGCCAGTTTCGGCAACGACCGCATCGTGCGGATCGACGTGGACGCGGGGACGGCGAGTGTGTTTGTTGCTACCGGTTCTGGGGGGCTGGACGGTCCGGCGGGATTGGCCTTCGGACCAAATGGCAACCTGTTCGTGGCCAGCCAGTTGAATCACAAAGTGGTCGAATATGACGGGGCAACCGGCGCCGTGGTCGGCGACTTCGTCATTGCCGGCTCGGGTGGTCTTACGGGTCCGTTTGCGCTGACGTTCAGTCCCACCGGTCGGCTGTTGGTCAGCGGAACCGACAACACGGTTCGTGAGTATTCCGGCCTGAACGGGGCGTTTCTACGTGTGCTGGTGACGGCGGGCAGCGGCGGCTTGAGTTCGCCGCGGAGCATGACGTTTGCGCCCGGCAACCGGCTGCTGGTGTCGAGCTTCAACACCAGCAGCGTGCTGGAGTACCACGGTTCGACCGGGGCGTTCGTGCGCGTGTTCAACGACGCGCTGCCGCCGACGGGGGCGTGGGGGGTGCGCATCGGCACGAACGGCAACGTGTTTGTGGTGCGCAACACCGGGGCGATCCGGGTGCTGGAATATGACGTGATTTCGGGGGTGTACATCCGTTCGTTTATTCGCGGGGAGAGCGCGCTGATCAGCCCTACGGGCATCGCCTTTCGCGGGCCGTCGCCCAACGACTGCAACGGAAACGGGGTGCCCGACGATTGCGATATTTCGTCCGGCACCAGTCTGGACTGTCAACCCAACGGCATTCCCGACGAGTGCGAGATCGCAAGCGGCTCGGCGACCGACATCAACGGCAACGGCATTCCTGATGAATGCGAATGCACGCAGGCCCAGCCGGTCATGGTGGCAAGCGCCGGGCCATGTCTGACCAGCGACGACTGCGTCAACCTGGCCGAGTGCGTGGGCGGCACCTGTTACGTACCGAAAAACCGGTACATTTCCTTTGACGCGCGGGCGGTGGTGCCGGCGGGGGAGGAGGCGTCGATTCGCATTACGCACCCGGCCAGCGGAAGATCGTGGTGGCTGGCGGCGCATGATCCCGGCGATCCTGCTGATCTGTTCCGGCTCGGCGGCGTGCGGCATTGTGCCGATTGGAGTAGCGCGCCTGCCCTGTTACAGGTGGCCGATTGCGGAATTGTGCCCGATGCCCAATATGTGGTTGAAGCGCTGCATTGTGCGTGTGCGGAGTCGGATGCGGGGTCTTATTCGCCGCCGCGAACCTTTTCGACGGTGCCGCGCCCGGCGCCCAAGCACTGGGCCGACGCGGTGGGGCGCATGGAGGGCGGCGCGTGGACGCCACCCAACGGGGTGGTGAATTTCGACGACGTGGCGTCTTCGATCGCGCGCTTTCAGGGTCTGTCCACGGCGCCGCCGGCGAGTTGGGTGGACCTGCACGATCAGGCGCCCAACGCGGTGATCAACTTTTCGGACATTCAACTGTTTGTGCTGGGCTTCGTGGGCGAGCCGTATCCGTTCGCGGAACCCGTGGATTGTCCGTAGTTTGGGGCGGCGCGTTTCGGGCCAGAATCAAGACAATCGAGTGACTTGCCGGAGGGTTGCGACGGATTCTGATCTACCCGCTCTCCGGAATTGACGGGCGATGCCCGGATTCTGCCGCCACGTCAGTTTTCCGTGGGCGTGCGATCGATCGGCGCAGCGCCAAGGAAAGTGCGGCTTTGCGGTGCCATACTCCTGGTGCCCTGGCGAAGAGCACTGAACATTGACTTTTGAGCTGAGAAATCGGTAAGCTGAACGGCGTTGGGATGTTTCTTGACCCAGCTTTCGGCGGTGAGACGGCCTGCGGGCCGGTGACCGCCTGACCTCTCCGAAGGCTGAACCATCCGGTCGGTCTTCGTCATTGCGACGCGTCGCGGACGTGGTCGCTATGAAAAAGGAGAGGTGTCATGTCTTGGCGCTGTCACCCATCCACGGCTTTGGTTTGGGCATGGTCTTGTTTGCCGGGTGCATTGCCGCAGGCCCGGGCTGCGGAGTTTCGCGCGGTGATCCCGGTCAACCACAATTTCATCGTTGGCTACTGGAATGATTGGCGCATCGAAATCGCCCTTTCTGGCGACGGATGGGTGGTCGCCGGCGCCGGCCGATCACCCGAACCCGGGGACCTTCAGGCTTTTCGCTGGGGCCCGAACACCGGACTTCAGTGGATTCCCCTGCCCGCTCCTCACCTTCACGCCGATTGGCAGGGGTGTAAGGCGACGGCGGTCGATCGCACCGGGTCGAGGATTTTCATTGTCTGTCAGGTGGACGAGCACGATGCCCTGCCGGGATACGCCGTAAAGGATGTCTTGCCGTTCGTGTTTGAAAACGGCGGGCTGATTCCCTGGGCGCGCATGAACGACGCCTCCATGCCCCTCGACGTTATCCCTCTGGGCACGTTCGCGGTCGGACACGACTTCGAATACCACGCATGGACACTAGACCACGACTATCGGGCGGTCTACTGGGATTCGAACGGACAAGTCCATCAACTGGCGGAACTGGACGGCGGGAACTGCGATGCCATTGGAAGCGATGATTTTGCCATTGCCAAGGCCGTCTCCGACAACGGGCGGATCATCGTCGGAATCTCGGGCGATCCACCGTGGTATGAACGGGCGGTCGTTTGGACCGACGGAGCCGTCGCTCGGTTGGACGCCTACGGCCCGGAGTGCCCCGCGCACTTGAGGGTAGATGACCTGTCCGGCGACGGTCGTTACGCGGTGGGCAGTTGGTTTCATGCCAACAACACGTGGAGGGCCTGGTATTGGGATGTCGCTTTGCGATCCAGCGGCTTGCTGCTCTTTGCCGACTCGGCCGACACCAATTCGTACGCGTTCTGCATTTCCCGCGACGGAACGAAGATCGGCGGCTCGTCCGGAGGTTGGCCCCATCGCGCCGTCATTTGGGACCGCGCGTCCGCCGAAGCCATGTACGTTACGGACTTGCTCACGAACCTGGGTCTGGGAAGCCAGATCGCGGGGTGGAAACTCATGAGCGTCGACCGCATGTCACGGGACGGAAAACGGATCGCCGGTCACGGCATTGATCCCGCCGGGAAATGGTGGATTTGGTGGGCGGATGTGACCGACCCGCCAAAGAACGACACTTGCGCTAATGCGGCGACGCTGGCGACCAACACCAGTCCCTATGTGATGGACACGCAATCGCACACCGTCGGGGGCACGACGCGCGACGCTTCGTGGGACGGCGGGGCGAGCTGCGCCTCGACGGCGCATGAGAACACCAACATCTGGTACAAGTTCACGGCGCCAGTGGACGGCTACCTGATGCTCGACTTGTGCGACAGTCCGCTCGGTCTGCTGGACGAGTATCTGTCCGTGCACACCGGTTGCCCGGGAACGGCTGCGAACCAGGTATTGTGCCGGACCGATTGCCCGCACCGGCGTGATTGCGGCTGGCCGTGCGTCGAACCGCCCCAACTGCTCATCCCCGCCGGTCAGACGCGGTACATTCAGATCGGCGGCTGGGCTGATGACGGGCATGATATCGTGCTGCGCTATCGGTTTCTGCCGCTGAACGACGACTGCAGCGACGCCTTTTCGGTGGGGCACAATCCATCGTCTACGCCGGGGTCGACCTCGGGCATGACCGTGGACGCGGGGGCCGATTGTCAGGGCGTGACGGCCACGGCTCCGGGTGTGTGGTACACGGTGCTGGGGACGGGTACGACGATGACCGCGGCGACCTGCGGTCCGGGCGGCGATGCCAACTTTGACACGCAGATCAGCGTGTTCTGCAGCGGGTGCGGGGGCATGACCTGCGTGGCGGCCAACGACGATTCGCAGGATTGCGCGGGGAGCGACTTTCGGCATTCGTCGGTCTCGTGGTGTTCGGCACCCGGAGCGCTCTACCACATTCTGGTACACGGGTACGGCGCCGCCTCGGGCCTGTTCGACCTGGCCGTGTCGGACAACGGACTGGGGTGCGGGTTGTCGATCAACTGCCACCCGTCAAACGAAACGTGCGCGCAGGCCCTTCCCGTCTCTATGGGGACGATCCTGAGCGACAACACCGGTGCGAACACCAGCACCATTAGCGCCACCTGCGCGACCAGCACCAATGACGTCTGGTTTCACTACCGCACGCGGTGCGACGGGCAGCTCTGGGCCGACACGTGCCAGCTCGGACTGGGGAGCGTCGGTGACACCGTCGTGAGTGTTTATGACGGCTGCGCGGGAGCCGAGTTGGCCTGCAATGACGATTACGCCGATTTGAGCATTAACTGCGCGACCCGTTCCGCGGCGATCGCCGACGTGACGCGGGATCAGGATATCCTGGTTCGCGTGGCGGGGTATGGAAGTCACCAGCTCAACCAGGGGACGTTTCCGCTGCGGGTTTCAGAGGTGGCGGCGCCGCTTGAGATTCTGACCGGGCCGACGTGGCCGGACGGCTACCTGGGAGCCCCGTACGCGCACGCCATCCTTTCGCGCGGCGGTTGTGGGCGGCACTTCACGACGGCGACGGGGTTGCCGCCGGGACTGGCGGTCGATTTGTTTACCGGGCTGATCAGCGGCACGCCGCAGTCCGCGGGGGATTTCAGCATTCACGTCGAGGTCGCCAGTGGCGATCTTCAGAACCCGGAGTGGGTCGAAGGCGACTTCGCGTTGCGCATCTGGCCGACGAATGACGACTGCGCCGACGCCGTTTCCGTTGGTGAGGGACTGCATTACTTTGGCAATGCCGGGGCCACTACGGACGGCCCCGACGAACTCATTATGTGCACGGATGGTTCGGGCGATGCGCAGGTGGGGTCCGACGTGTGGTATCGGTACGTTTCCAGCTGTGACGGGCGCGCGACGATCGACCTTTGCAGCAGCCAGTACGACACCAAACTGGCCGTGTACCTTGGGCCGGTTTGTCCGACCGGCCAAGGCGCTATCGCCTGTAATGACGACGCGTGTAACTTCCAGTCCTGGCTGAGCATTCCCGTGGTCGATGGCGGGGAGTATCTGATCCGCATTGGTGGGTGGTACGGCGCACAAGGCACCGGGCAGATGCTGTTGACGTGCATGAACGACTGCAACGGCAACGGTGTGAGCGACGCCGAGGAGCTGGCCGGCGGCGCCGATACGGACTGCAATCACAACGCAATGCCGGATGCGTGCGACGTGCGCGGCGACTTCAGCGGCGACGGCTTCTTGACCCTGCCGGACTGGCAGGTGTGGCAGCGCTGTCTTTGGGGGCCGTGCGGGCCGGGGTGGGCCGGGAGGTCGCCCACGAGGCCATCAAGG
>CAZMVD010000065.1:0-21957 GCA_964569425.1 uncultured Phycisphaeraceae bacterium | reverse complement strand
CCCAAGCTGGTGCCGTCGTGCCAGACGCCGGTGAGAGAGGGGCTGGAGGTGCGCTTCGATTCCGACGTGGTCCAGAAGAACCAGTCGGCGTGCATGGAGTTTTTCCTGCTGAATCATCCGCTCGACTGCCCGGTGTGCGACCAGGCGGGTGAGTGCTACCTGCAGGATTACAGCTTTCACTTCGGGCAGCCGACCTCGCGCATGGTGGACCCGAAGCTCAAGAATCCCAAGAAGGACATCGGCCCCAAGACGCTGTTGTACCAGGATCGCTGCGTGATGTGCAGCCGCTGCGTTCGCTTCACGCACGAGATTTCGGGTACCCACGAGCTGTGCGTCATCAACCGTGGCACGCGCGCAGAGATCGACGTGTTTCCCGGCAAGGTGCTGGACAATCCGCTCCAGGGCAACGTGGTGGATATCTGCCCGGTGGGTTCGCTGCTCGATAAGGACTTTCTGTTCAAGCGGCGCGTGTGGGAGCTGCGCGGGGCCGATTCCATCTGTCCGGGCTGCGCCACCGGGTGCGCCATTCGCGTGGACCACGCGGACGATCGGATCTACCGGCTCAAGCCGCGCTACAACCCGCAGGTGAACGGCTGGTGGATGTGCGACGAGGGTCGCTTTGGCTGGAAATATGTGCATGATCGCAGGCGAGTCGCCGCGCCGCGCGTGCGGCGGGGGATGGAATCGATCACGCCGAACTGGGAAGAACTACCCGACGTCCTGCGCTTCCGGTTCGCGGAGGTCGTCAAGGAAAACGGCGCAGAGAAGGTGGCGCTGGTGCTGTCGCCGTTCATGGCCTGCGAGGAGGCGTGGCTGCTGATCAAGTTCATTCGCGAAATCGCACCGCAGGCGGTGTTGATTCTCGGGCCGGCTATTCTACGGGGCGAGGACAGACATTTCCCGGCGGGCGCCGCCGGTGAGGCGGTGAAGTTCACGATACTAAAAGAGAAATGCCCCAACCGCCGTGGGATTGAGCTATTGATCGCCGCCGCGGGCGGCGCGACGGCGACATTCACCGACTTTGTCAAACGCGCCGGCGGAGGGGAGTATGCGGCGGCGTGGGTCGTCGGCGGAGCGCCCGAACCATGGGTCGAGAAGGATACGGCCAAGATCGGCGATAAGATCGCCTTGTTCGTGATGCAGGATTTGTTCGAGAATGCACTGACGGAAGCGGCATCGGTTGTGCTGCCCGCGTGTGCGTGGGCGGAGCGTGAGGGTTGTTTCGTCAACGCGGGCGGGCTGGTGCAGCCGTTCGAGCGGGCCATCAACCCGCCGGACGGCGCCCGGCGCGACGGGCAGTATCTGTACGAGATCGCCGGCTATGCGGGACTGTATACGGGCGAGCGCGTGCGCGAGATGATGGCCGCGGAGATTCCGGTCTTTGCCGACGTGCATGTGCCCCCGGCGGTGCCGGAGCACGCGCATTGAGGTTGCCGATGATGTTGACGGTCGAAGAGAGCACCCCTGTTCGGTATGAACCACGGGGATTTTAGGTCTGCAGCACGCATCATGTGGGACTTTCTGACAACCCAACTCGGCGTCAGCATCGCACTCGCGCTGGTTGTGCTGGGCGCGCTGCTGGGCGCGGTGGCGTACTGCATTTACTTCGAGCGCAAGATTTCCGCGTGGATTCAGGACCGCTGCGGCCCCAACCGAGTCGGGCCCTGGGGGCTGTTGCAGCCCATCGCCGATGGGTTGAAATTCGTATTCAAAGAAGACGTCATTCCGGGGAATGTGGACAAGGGACTGTTTATCCTGGCGCCGCTGGCGATCTTTCTGGTGGGGTTCATCGGTTTCGCGGCCATTCCTTGGGGCGGGCAGTGGATGGTGGACGGGCGATTGCTGAATGTGCAGGTGGCCAATCCGGACATCGGCCTGCTCTACATCCTCGGCGTTGCTTCCATGAGCATTTACGGCGTGGTGCTGGGCGGTTGGGCCAGCAACAACAAGTATTCGCTGTACGGCGCGATCCGCGCCACCGCGCAGATGCTCAGCTACGAAATCCCTTTGGGGTTGTGCATTCTGGTCGTGGTGCTGACGGTGGGGACGCTTCGACTGGAAGAGATGATCCTCCCCCAGACCGAGTACTGGCTGGGGCTGATTCCGAAGTGGAACGTTTTTCTGCATCCGTTGGCCTTTGTGATCTTGTTCATTGCCGCCCTGGCCGAGGCCAACCGCACGCCGTTCGACCTGGCCGAGGCGGAACAGGAGCTGGTCGGCGGCTATCACACCGAGTACAGCGCCTTGAAGTTCGGCATGTTCTTTCTGGCGGAATACGCGCACATGATCACCTCCAGCGCTCTGATCGCGGTGCTGTTTCTCGGAGGCTGGCACTTGCCGTGGTGGTCGTGGACGCAGCCCGACGCGGTGCACTTCGGCGCCGTCCTCGCCAAGATGCTGGTCCTGAGCGCTAAGGTAACATTCTTCATCTTCCTGATGATGTGGATTCGTTGGACCATTCCGCGATTCCGGTTCGACCAGCTCATGCGGTTGGCGTGGACGGGGCTGATCCCCATCACGCTGGCGCTGTTTGTACTGACGGTCGGACTCTTGTACTTCGGCCTGCACCGCCACGTCGGCTGGGCGCTGGGGGGCAACGCGGTGATTTTGTTCGCGGCGATGGCCGTCAGTGTGCTCTCCGGGCGTGAGGTCACCGGGCGGCCGGGGAACCTCCCGCCGATCGGCTCGGGCGCGCTGCGCGACAACATGCGCGGGGAAGGAGTTCCGGTATGATCCGCGACGAAGATATTCTCGAGTTGGAGGTGCCGGAGCTTTCGGCCGCGGAGCGCCTTTTCCTGCCGCAGATCGTGGATGGGATGGTGACCACGCTCAAGCACATGGGCCGCACGCTGGCGGGCAAGCCCATGACCGTGCAGTATCCGGAGGAGCAGCGCGACCTGCGCGTGGCCAACTACCGCGGGGTGCATCGGCTCAATCGCGACGAGCAGGACCGCGTGGCCTGCGTGGCGTGTTACATGTGCTCGACGGCGTGTCCGGCGCACTGCATTCACATCGAAGCGGGCGAGTCGCCCTGGCCGGAGCGCGAGAAGTACCCCGTCAAGTTCGACATCGATGAACTGCGCTGTATCTTCTGCGGGATGTGCGAGGAGGCCTGCCCGGTCGATGCCATTGAGTTGACGCCGCATTATGACCTGGTCGGCCGTACGCGCGAGGAGATGATTCTCGACAAGGAAGAGCTGTTGGCCATATTCGACGAGACCAAGGACCTCAAACCGCGGAAGAACCCTCGAATCACCGGCTATCCGGGAACGGGTCATCGTTCGGCGCCGCCAAGCCCAGCGAAAGGACCCGGCGGCGCATGAGCCCCACCACGGCTTACCTGCTCTATCTGGTCTTTGCCCTGGGCGGTGCCGGGCTCTATTTCCAGTTGCCACATGGGGGCCGCGCGCGACCCGCGGTCGGCGCGCTCTTCGGTGCAGCGGCCGTCATGGCCCTGATCATCGTGCTCGCCGTGCGCGTGGTCGCGGGAGAGGCCAACGCGGCCTACTTTTTCCTGTTTTCCGCCCTGGCGGTGGTGGCGGCGGCGCGCGTTATCACGCACCGCAAACCGGTGTACAGCGCCATCTACTTTGTGCTGGTGGTGGTGGCCGTCGCCGCGCTGCTGATCCTTCAACAGGCGGAGTTTCTCGCCGTCGCGCTGATCATCATCTACGCCGGTGCGATCCTGGTGACGTATCTGTTCGTCATCATGCTCGCCCAGCAGCCGATGGCGCCGATCTATGACCTTCGGGCGCGGGAGCCGTTTCTAGCGGTATTGGCGGGTTTTGTGTTGATGGCCGCGATTGCGGGGCGGGCGGGGGACCTGCCGGCCAAGTCGGCCCCTCGCGCCGTCGCGGCAGCGCCGATCGCGGCGACGTCGGACATTGCCCCCGCATCGGAAATCGCGATGCCGGAAGGAAACACGTTCGCGCTGGGTGCGGCGATAACGACGCGGTATGTGGTCGTGCTGGAGATTTCGGGGGTGCTGTTGTTGATTTCCATGATCGGCGCCATTGCGCTGTCGCGGAAGCGCGTGCCCGCGGAGGGGTACCATGCCCCGCCCGCGCCGATTGGTCAGGCCGGCAAAGAGGTCTTGCCTTATTGAGCGGTAACTCGGCAGGTTCGGATGGAAGGCGATGCCCGGCGCGGTGGTTAGAATGACAAACTGGTGGCGGACGCAATATCTGTGACGGACCCAACGGGCTACATCATTCTCGGCGCCGTTCTCTTCGCCCTCGGGCTGGTGGGGTTTTTGGCGCGCCGCAACCTGATCGTGGTGTTTCTCGCCACGGAAGTGATGTTCCAGGGCGTGGTGCTTAACGCGGTGGCGTTTGGGCGCTGGCACGAGAACCTGGACGGGCAGGCGTTTGCGCTGTTTCTGCTGGTGATCGCAGCCGTCGAGGCGGGATTAGCGCTTGGTCTTGTGGTTCTGCTCTATCGACGGCGGGGTACGCTCGACGCAGAGGCGTGGTCGATGATGCGCGGCTGACGGGGGAATGCAGAATGAGGAATAGCGAATAGCGTACGCCGGGCGCGACGCTGATAGACCAAGGACGGCCCGTAACTCAATCGGCGCGGTATGGTTGGGAAGATTCCATTGGTGTCTGGTAGTTGATGTCACCTGAGACGCTGAAACTCTATGGCCTCGTTATCGTTCTCGCGCCCATGGCGGGGGCGGTGCTGGCGGGTGCGCTGGCGCCGCTGCTGCGTGGGGCGGCGCATTGGCCTGCGATTCTCGGGGTGGGCGGGGCGTTTGGTGGGGCCGTGGCACTGGCGGTGCACGTCAGCGGCGCACCTGTCGAGGCGCGCTCCCTGGTGGTGCCGGTGTATCAGTGGTTCACAGACGGCGCCGGTTCGGCCTTTCGAGTGGAGTTCCTGATCGACCCGCTGACCGCGGTGATGCTGTTGGTCGTGACCGGGATCGCTTTGCTGGTTGTGGTTTATTCCCGCGATTACATGCGCGCGCACGGTCACCCCGAACGCGGTTACGAGCGCTTCTTCGCCTTCCTGGCGCTGTTCGTGTTCGCGATGGTCAACCTCGTGCTCGGTGGCAATTTCCTGTTGCTCTACCTTGGTTGGGAAGCGGTGGGGCTGTGCAGCTATCTGCTGATCGGGTTCTACTACGGCCGGCCCGCCGCGGCCGCCGCCGCCAAGAAGGCGTTCCTGGTCAATCGCGTGGGCGACTTCGGCTTCGGACTGGGTATTCTGCTGATCTACCTCAACTTCGGCACGCTGGAGTATGCCGCCGTATTTGACATGGCGGCGCGCGGCGTCACGGCCGACGGCGGCGCGCTGGCCGAGGGCACGGTTACGGCCATTGCTTTGCTGCTGCTTTGTGGGGCGTGCGGCAAGAGCGCGCAGCTTCCGCTGCACGTGTGGCTGCCCGACGCCATGGAGGGTCCCTCGCCGGTATCCGCCCTGATTCACGCCGCCACCATGGTCACGGCGGGCGTGTACATGATCGCCCGTTGCGGTGCGATCTTTGTTGCCTCACCGACCGCCATGACTGTGGTGGCGGTGATCGGTGCGCTCACGGCCCTGTTCGCCGCGACCATCGCCCTGGTGCAGACGGACATGAAGCGCATCCTGGCCTATTCGACCATCAGCCAGCTCGGTTACATGTTTCTGGGCGTGGGCGTATACGCGGCGGATTCGGCCATTTTCCATTTATATACGCACGCGTTCTTCAAGGCGTTGTTGTTCCTCGGCGCCGGCAGCGTGATGCACGCGCTGGGCGGCGTGATCGACGTGCGGCACTTCGGCGGGCTGCGCAGGGTGCTGCCGTGGACGTTTGCCACGTTTCTGGTGGGCGCGCTGGCGCTGGCCGGCTTTCCGGGGTTGGCCGGCTTTTTCAGCAAGGACGAGATCATCCACCACGCACTGAGCGCCCACTGGCTGTTGGGCGGCATCGGACTACTTACGGCCATGCTGACGGCGTTTTACACGTTTCGCATGGTGTTCCTCGCCTTCTACGGCCCGCAGCGCGTGCCGGAAGGTTGTCACCCACACGAATCCGGCGCGTGGATGCTGCTTCCGTTGGTGGTGCTCGCGGTGGGCGCGGCGCTGGCGGGGTACGTGGGCTTCGGACCGGTTTCCCATGCGTTTCACGATTTTCTGGCGCCTGTGTTCGCGGGGACTTTCGTGGCCCACAATCCGGTGCACGCGCACGCGCCGGATCATGCCGGCTTCTGGGCGCAGTACGGTCTGATGATCGTTTCGGGCTCCCTGGCGGTCGTGGCGATCCTCGCCGCCTATGCGATTTATGTGCAGCGCCCGTGGCTGGCCGGCTTGGCGCGCGCCACGTTCCCGGGGGCCTATCGAGCACTGTGGAACAAGTACTTCGTGGACGAGGCGTATGACGCCGCGATCGTGCGGCCGGCGCGGCAGGGCGGCCGGCTGTGCGTAGGGCTCGATGATTATTTCATCGACGGGTTGCTGTGGGTCGTCACGGCCGTACCGCGCGGACTGGCGTATCTGTTCCGCGGACTCCAGGGCGGGGCGATGCAGTCGTACGGGTTGAGCATGATCGCGGGCATCGCGGTGATCGTGCTGCTGGTTTTCTGGATGTAGCGGATGCACCGAGGCACAGCGCGGCCGCGGGTCCGCCACCAAACCGCGAGGCTCTTTGGTCCGGCCGCGAATGTCGAATGGCGAATCGAGAATGGCGAATGAGTTGAGCGCGGTCCCGACCTGGCCGGAGGAATGCCATCGTCAACGGTGGACTTGCGCGACCCGCGGAGATTCTCGACGTTAGAAGCCCGAATGCAGCGGGCAAACGTCGCAGAGGGTACGAAAGACCAAGGCGTCATGGAAACCTGGATTCTTACCGCTGTCATTTTCTCGCCGCTGGTGGGCGCGGTGCTGCTCTGGCTGCCGCCCTTCGGTGACGAGCGCAGCGCGCGGCGCAGTGCGCTCTTTTTCTCGCTGGTGACGCTGGTGCTCACGGTGCTGGCGGTGGTGCAGTTTCACCGCGACGCCCCGCGCAGCCCGGGCGGCAACCCCGCCTATCTGCTTCCCATGTACGCGCCCTGGATCGCGGACGGCGGCGACACCGCGGCCATCGACATCGGCTATCGGCTGGGGGTGGACGGCATCAGCATCTGGCTGCTGGCGCTCACGGCCTTCCTGATGCCGCTGGCGATCTGGGGGAGTTTCACGGGTATTCGCACCCGCGTCCGTGAGTATTACAGCCTGCTGCTGCTGTTGCAGGTCGGTCTGCTGGGTGTGTTCTGCGCGCTCGATCTGCTGCTGTTCTACGTTTTCTTTGAATTCACGCTCATTCCGTTGTTCTTCCTGATCGGCATCTGGGGCGGGCCCGAGCGGCGCCGAGCGGCGTTCAAGTTCTTCCTCTTCACGCTGGCCGGCAGCGTACTTACGTTTGCGGGCGTGGTGTACCTGGCCTATTACTCGTGGACCGATCTCGGCTACATCACGCTGGACATCGAGAAGCTCGCCGCCATGGGCCATAGCGGTTTCATCGCTCCGCGGGTTCAATTCTGGCTGTTTCTGGCTTTTGCTGCGGGTTTTGCGATCAAGGTGCCGCTGTTTCCGGTGCACACCTGGCTGCCGCTGGCGCACACCGAGGCGCCCACCGCGGGCAGCGTGATTCTGGCCGGCGTGCTGCTCAAGCTGGGCACCTACGGCTTCTGCCGGTTGAGCCTGCCGATTCTGCCGCACGCGACGCGCGAACTGGCGCCTTATGTCGCCGTGCTGGCGGTCATCGGGATCATCTACGCGGCGCTGGCCGCCTGGGTGCAGCGCGACGTGAAGAAGCTCATCGCCTATTCCTCCGTCTCGCACCTTGGTTTCTGCATGCTGGGTTTGTTCAGCCTCAAGGTGGCGGGCGTAAACGGCGCCGTGCTGTACATGGTCAACCACGGCCTGTCGACCGGGGCGCTGTTCCTCGTCGTCGGCTGCATTTATGAGCGCTACCACACACGCGACATTCACGAAATCGGGGGTCTGGCTCGGCCCATGCCCTGGCTGGCGTTTTTCCTGGTATTCTTCACGTTGAGCAGCATCGGCCTGCCGGGGCTAAACGGGTTTGTCGGTGAGTTTCTGGTGCTGCTGGGCACCGCTACCTCGGGATTGGTGGACGACGGGCGGGCGGCCGGGCCGCTCGGCTACGGCTATGTCATCCCGGCGGCACTGGGGATCATCCTGGGTGCGGTCTACATGCTGTGGATGTGCCAGCGCGTGCTCTTCGGCCCGCTGAAGGAGCCGCCGCACACGCCGGACACTTCGACGGGGCTGACGCGCGACCTGACGCGGCGCGAGGTTGCGATACTCGCGCCCATCGCTGCCGCGTGTCTGATCATCGGCGTGTACCCCAAGCCGATGCTCGATACGTTTCAGGTGGCGGTCGTGCAGCACGTACTGCGTGAACCGGCGCGGACGGTACACGCAGGGGATTGCCAATTGCCGATTGCCGATTGCCAATTAGAAACCGAAGACCACGAATGGCTGGACAACCTGGGGGCGATCGTCCATTCGTCGACGGTTGAAGCCCTTCCTGAGTGCTTGGCACTCGATCCACAGCCGCCATCCACGATTCGCCCGCGCGATTCGGCAATTGGCAATCGGCAATTGGCAATCGCCAATCAGGAGCCTGTCCCATGACCGGCGCCCGTTTGTTCGTCGAATTGGCTCCCGAATGCGTGCTGTTGGTCGGCGCGTGCCTGACCCTGGTCGTGGGGCTGGCGCGCTCGGCGCAGCGGCCGCGCTTCGAGTCCGCCCTCGCACTCGTCGTCGTGCTGGTCGCGCTCTTCGCCACTCTGCGCCTTGGCGAGCCGATCGGTGACAATGCCGCACTCGGTCTTTGGCTCACGCCGATTACTTTCTACGCCCGCGTCATCGCGCTATCGCTCGGCGTCCTTTTTGTCCTGGTCAACTGGCGCCAGCCCGCGGCCGAGGAACGCGGCGAGTACATGGCCATGATCCTGTTCTCGCTGCTCGGCGTGCTGCTCACTGCGTCCGCCAACGATCTGATTGTGCTCTTCTTTGCCGTTGAACTGGTCAGCATTCCGACGTACGTGCTGATCGCCCTCAGCCGGCTAGACCAGCGCGCCTCCGAAGCGACCCTCAAGTACTTTTTCCTGGGTGCACTGTCTGCGGCGGTGCTGGCCTACGGGCTCAGCTTTCTCTATGGCGCCGCGGGGACTACCGAGATTCATCGCGTGTTTGGCGGAACGGCTGTGTCCAACCTGCCCATCGGCAGCGCGCTGGGCTCAGCCGGACTGGTTGGCCTGCTGCTGGTCATTGCCGGGCTGGGGTTCAAGATCGCCGCCGTGCCGCTGCACGTGTACGCGCCGGACGTCTATGAAGGCGCGGCCGCCCCCGTGACCGGACTGCTGGGCTTTGTTCCCAAGTTCGCGGGTTTTGTCGCGTTGGTGAAGGTTCTGGCGGCGGTCGGATGGGCGCTGCCCGTTGAGGTCATGTGGGTGCTGTGGTTGATGGCCGCGGCCACCATGACCCTCGGCAACGTCGTGGCCCTGCTGCAATCCAACGTCAAACGCATGCTCGCCTATTCGAGCATTGCGCACACGGGTTACATGCTGGTGGCGCTGCTGGTGGGGCCGGTGGCCGGTCAGGGTCCGATGCACGACGGCGTGGCCGCACTATTTTTCTATATTGCCGTTTACGGCGCGATGAACCTGGGCGCGTTTGCGCTGCTTGCTGCGTTTCGCGTGGGAGAGCGCGAGGCGGAAACGTTGGACGAAATCGGCGGGATTGCCGTCCGTGCGCCGTTGGCCACCCTTGCGCTGGCAGTGTGCGTGTTCAGTCTCACGGGATTGCCGCCCACGGCGGGCTTTCTCGGCAAGCTTTACATCTTCAGCAGCGCCTTCTCGCTTCATGCCGAGCATGCCTTCCACGGCCCGCTGATTGCCCTGGCGATCATTGGCGTGCTCAATGCCGCCATCGGCGCCGCCTACTACCTGCGCATCGTTGCCGCTGCCTACATGGGACGCGATTCACAGGAGGCTGCTCCCGTGAGCGGAATGCCGGTGCGCATCGGGCTGGTCGTTTGCGGGCTGTCAATGTTATTTCTGTTTGCCTGGCCACTTGTCTTGACGCAGCAGGCCCGGAGCGCCACCCTATTGGTCCGCCGGACACTCTCTCAGGAGCCGATCGGCTGGAAAACTGTCCAAGGGGACCGGCATTCGGTAGCCGAGCCCGCCGGCGGACGGTCATCGGTTTCAAATAGCGAACCATCGCTTCCGTGACGGGCCACCGATGGATCTTTGCCTCAGCCGTGAACAACTGCGCCGGATCGACCGCCAGGCCGTCGAACGGTACGGCATACCTTCGCTGCTCCTGATGGAAAACGCCGGCCGCGGCGCCGCGGAGATGATCCGCGCCGTCTATGGCGAGTTCGGCGCCGCCTTCGTCGTTTGCGGCACGGGCAACAACGGCGGCGACGGCTGCGTGATCGCGCGCCATCTGCACAATGCCGGCTGGTCGATGCGCGTTCTTCTCGCCGGCGAACCACAGCGCATGACCGCAGATATGCGCACCAATTTCAATATCGCCTCGGCCATGGGGTTGAGTATCTGCGTAGCGTCCGACGCTGTTTCCCAACAACAAGCGGTAGCCGGGATCGCGGAAGACGACGTCGTGGTCGACGCATTGTTGGGAACCGGTTTCACCGGCGAAGTCCGCAGTCCGCTTGCCGAGTTGATCTCCGCCCTCAATGCCGCCAGGCGTCCGATGGTGGCCGTAGACGTACCGTCCGGAATGGACTGCGATACCGGTCTTGCGGGCGGGGTCTGCATCGTCGCCGGCTTGACCGTGACTTTCGTGGCGAAAAAGCCGGGACTTGTCGCCGAGCACGCTGCCGCGTATGTAGGTAGGCTTGAAGTGGCCGGCATCGGCGCACCGCGTGAACTCATTGCCGAAGTCGCCGCCTCGTGACGCCGACAGGAATAGTGCGGGACTTGCCGATTGAATGCGGTGCGCCGCCTGGGTCGACGACGTTCGGTGCCAGGAGCGGGCCGATCCTCTGGAGATAGCCATGGCCTTCGCCGGATTGCGACGCTTCGACGTGCAAGCCAACTATGCACTGGGTCTCGCGTTGGGGAGCCTTGTGCCAATGGCCGGCGCAATCACCCTGGCGATCAAGAACTACAATCCCGAAGTGGGACAGATCATTTACGGGTCCAAGGGCAGCTTCGTTATCGCCTATTTCGGTTGTGTGCTCGCATCCGCACTGGTTGCCGCAGTCGGTTTCTTCCTTGGCCTCAACAGCGCCGGTCAGCGTCGCAACGATAAACCGGCGCGCTCCTGGGCCGGCTTTTTCCTTGGCGGCAGTGTGCTTACGGCGGACATCGTCCTCACGCTTGCATTCCTGATCTTGCGCTTCAAGCAACCGATGTAGCACGTGCAGCGGCTTCCCACGTCGGCGTGAAAGGGTATGATCGCACGAGGATGAATCACTCTTGATTCTCCAGGAGGCGTTTATGCTCACCGTGTACGAGACCATACTTCGCGACGTGCTCAGTCTGCCCACGGCTCCGTTCGCCGAGCACAAAGTCATCGCGTTCATTGAGAACTTCTGCGCCCGCCGCAAACCGCTCGTGGTGACACGCGATGCCGCGGGCAACGTTCTGATTCGCTTGCAGCAGGGAAAGCGCCGCGTCGCCCGGCCGGTGTGTATCACCGCGCATCTCGATCATCCCGGGTTTGTCGCCGATCGCATGGTGGCCAGGAACCGTGTTCGCGCGTTCTGGCGTGGCGGCGTGCCCCCCGAATATTTTCCCGACGCCCGTGTTCGATTCGACGTGAGCGGCCGGTGGGTCCGCGGGCGCGTCCGGTCGACGCGCACCGTCCTGCGTGACGGCCAGCGCCGGGTGGACACGGCCGTCCTTGACGTGCCCGCCGCCATTCCCCCGGGCTCCGCGGGCATGTGGGACTTTCCCGATCCGGTCATTCGCGGCACTCGAATCCACGCTCGTGGCTGCGACGACCTCGCCGGTGCCGCGGCGATGCTCTGCGCCATCGAGACCCTGGTCCGCCGCGGTTACCCCTGCGACGCCTATTTCCTGTTCACTCGCGCAGAGGAGGTGGGTTTCATCGGAGCCATCGCCGCCGCCAAATCGGGCACCATCCCCAGGCAGTGCTGCGTGGTGGCCATGGAAACCAGCGCCGAGCGCCCCCACGCCAAAATGGGCGACGGTCCCATTCTGCGCGTGGGCGATCGCGCGAGCACCTTTACCCCCGCGGCGACGGGGTGGTGTCACCGTGTGGCCCGGGAACTTGCCGCTGCGGATTCGTCGTTTATCTACCAGCGCAAACTGATGGACGGCGGCACGTGCGAGTCATCGGCTTATTGTACCCTGGGCTACGACGCCACGGGCCTGTGCGTCGCCCTGGGGAATTACCATAACGTCGATGCCCGGCGCAAGAAGCTGGGCCCCGAATACGTGGATCTTCGGGACCTGGAAAACATGGTGAAGTGGTTCATCGCCCTCGCTCGTGCGCCGCACGGCTACACCGGCCGGGACGATACGCTCACCACCCGCCTCCGCGACCTGGAGCGAAGCTACCGCGGATTGCTCCGCGCCTCGCGCGCGCGACCTCAATGAGCCTTCGTGCAGTTGCTCGACTTCGCGGGAAGGACGCCTTCGCGCGGGACCGAGTTACCACGGCATTATTCCCTTGAGCAACGGCCAGGAGTAGCTCTTGCATTGGCAGGCCGTCATTAGGTTCAGCCCATTCGAATCGTTGATCGACCCGGTTCTCCACTACTTCGATCCCATGTTCGCAGTCGGGCCGATGGTATCCACTTTCCTGGCGTTTGGGCCGATTTCGAAAGCTGTCGCAACCTTGCAACGCGACACCGCGTTCACGATCTCGGGCCAGATCGCTAAGAGCTTGATTGCCTGTTGATGGCAATTGAGTTTGGTGAACCCGGCGCGAAGAAAAACAACGGTCAAGCCGCTTTCCGCCAGCGCGATTCGCTCGTCCGGCCGCCCGCGAATGGCCCGATCGGCTGTGACGAATACCGGACGGGGAACGTATTTGGCGATGCGTCGAATGATTTCGATGTCGGGGGTATCGGCCTGAAAGTGATTATCGTCCATCTGCGCGCGGATCGTGTTTTCAATGTCGTAGGCGTCGAGCATGCGCGCAAGACGCTTGGAAATGTTGGCGTCAAAGAAAAAATGGATTTCCTCTTTCACGCGGCCGATCGGCGCTTGAACCGAGTTTCAAACGCAACCGCGACCTCAACGTCTTGCGGATCGACGCCGAACCAATCGGCCACAAGGTCACGGTTCTTTTGATTCGCCTGGTAAGAGGCAAACAGAACGGAAGTCGAAATACCACACTGGTCGACGATCGGCTTGCCGAAGCGGCGTCGAGGATCGATGACCACCCCCTCAGAAACACGCCAGAGCGCCGCAAGGCGATCCGCCCCCGAGTATTCGATTTGATGAAGGAAAGGCAGGATGACCTTCTCGAATATATGCTGCCTCGTGAGCGCTTGGACAACGTGCGTGTCGCCCGCTTCGCTGGCCACGCGGACGAACACGGACTTGCCGTCCGTCAGCAGTCCGTGATGCGCGAAGGGATGCGCGTTCTCCAGCAACGCGGCGAGGTCTCGATGCGCTTTGCGCACGGTGTGCAGACTTACGCCGTGTTCCCGCAACTGGGAGGCCACCAGCGACTCCACCAGGTTCAGGAATCCGATAAGGCGGGGCCCGGCCGAACCGTCTGCGAAACTACTTCGGAAGACCGGCGCCTCCCCTCCGGGCCAGCCGAGAAACCACGCACGAACGCGCTGGACGCTGACCCCGATGAGCGCCGCCGCCTCGGAGTAGCTGTAAATACCAGTCCCTAATAGGCGCCGATCCGCATTCGTCATGCGTCCAATCTCCTGTCGCCAGCGTGGTCGCTGAAGCATGGTATGTAAGAGGCGTGCCCCGAAACCACCATGCCGACTCCAAGAGCATAGTCGGCGTAGGCTGACCCCTCAAGCTTCAAGTTCTCGCGGCCCAGTTTGCGGGAGCGCGCAAGTGAAACGAATTCGGTACGCCTATTCCCCCAACGTTTCCGCCAGGGTCGGGGTGAGGACTTCGCGGAGGCGGGCGAGAGCGCGTTGCTCGATCTGGCGGATGCGTTCCTTGGTCACGCCGAAGCGTTTGCCCAGTTCTTCCAGCGTGTGGCCGGAAGCGGCGCCAAGGCCGAAATGGGCACAGACGATTTCCCGCTCCCGCTCCGGGAGTTCCTTCAGCCCTGCCTCCAGCAGATTGCGCACGGCGCGACGATCGCTGTCGGAAGCGGCCGGCGCGTGGCGGTCGGCGGCGGCGTCGAGCAGTTCGTCCTGTCCGGTCACGTAACGTGCCGCGTGGTAATGGGTCTCGGGAATCGAACGCGCGTAGTTCTTCATGATCGCCCAGGAGGCGTAGGTGCTGAACTTGTTGCCGAAGGAGAAGTCGAACTTCTCCACGGCGCGCATCAGCGACATGTTCCCATCACTGACCACTTCGAAGAAGTTGGCCGCGCCGCCCACGTGACGTTTGGCGATGCTCACCACCAGCCGCAGGTTGGCCCGGGTGATCCGCTGCCGAAGGTCGTCCGCCTTTGCCAGCAGATCGTCCAGCGCGGCGCACTGTTCGGCAGTGACGATGTCGGCGTCCAGCGAAGTCAGCAATCGGGCGGCTTTGAACTTCAGGTAGTTGTAACGCCGGAAGAGATCCTGCTCCTGTTCACGTGTCAGCAACGGCGTCAGGTAGAGTGAACGCAGGTACGGCGGCAGGTCTTTGGGGACGCGTACCAGCCCTTCCTCCCGGGGCGCCGTCGGCTCGGGAATGTCGAGAATCAACGTGTCGGCGTTGGGGGCGTCAAACAAAGCATGATAGACGAATTCCGGCGGCGCTTCCTGCCGCCGACGAATGGGCACACTGCGCAGCGCCTGTTCCACCTCGGAGACGGCGCAACCGATGGCGTTGGCGATCGCCGCCGGCGAATCTCCCGCCTCGTGGCAAGTCCAAATGGCCTGTTCCCGCGCGCCCAGCACGCCCCCGTGCTTGCCGGTGAATAGTGCGGTCGCCGCATTCGACTCATCATAACGCCGCAACGTGTAGCGCACCGTTTCCACGGCCCGTCCGGTTTCCGCCGCAATCAGTTTGGCCACCGCATGGAGTTTGAGGCGCTGCGCGCCCACGATCTCTCGCGCCCGCGATACGATCGCATCGCGTTCGGCGGCGCTGAGCTGTTTGAAAGATGCCCCCTTTTCCACCAGGGCGCGATTTCGCAGCACAAAACGGTCGATCGTGCTGCGGCGAAACGCCAGTCGATTGACACCGTCAGGAAACACAACCCGAAGGCCCGTGAGCCCGCGCCCGCGCCACCGGCGAACGGTCTTGGTGCTGACGCGCAGCTCCTCGGCCACCTCCTGGTGCGTGCAATACGGTTCGCCTAATTCGGCCGTGGTGAGGTTGGCCCTGCGGCTGAGCACCTCGGACATGGTCGCCATGTCGCCGATCAACGCTTTGCCGGGGATCAGCGCGCCCGCCGGTGCGCCGCGCTTGCGGTAGTCGGTAATCAGATAACAGACCAAGTCATAGGGATAAGCGCGGTCCGGCTCGACCATGGCCAGCACCTTCTCGATGCCCGCAAGCTGCGCTGGACGCAGCCGGCGCGGCGACAGGGTCAGTTGGTGGGCCAACTGCGCAAGATCCTGATTGAAAAACTTGGGCACGTTTCGCTCCGCATGGTCGTCAGGGCATTACGCGTCATGACGACCTTCACCCCGCGTTCCCTATTCCAGGCGACATTGCATCGCGAGGGACGGTCTCGCTGGTCCGATCTGGCGGGTGACCTGCGCGGCCGTCTGGCAGAAGGACGCTCGGCTGGCACCGAACTCCCTTATATTATCGCCCGCCCGTCTCCCAAGGTCAATCGAATTGGAAACGGGTACCAATAGCACGGCCGTCGTTGCCGACAAAACCGGCTTTTCTGTCAGGAAACCCCGTCGCAAACAGAAATTGAAGCGTGTGCGAAATCCAGTTGCAGGCCCGTCGCATTGAACACCCATTGAGCAGGTGGAACGTTTCTAGGGGCGCTCGAGGCGGCGAAGTTGAGCGGCGAGTGTCTGCACGTACGGCTCATTCTCGCGACCTTTGAGCGCGTTGCGCATGGCCGTCAGTGCATCCTGCCGGGCGGACGGATAATCAAACAGCGACAAAAGGTAATTCGCGCCGGCCTGCTGAGCCACGAAGGTCCAATGTCGTCCGGCATCGCGGTGGGCCGGTTCGAGCGCGTTCATGGCTTCGGTAATGAATGCCGTACCTTCAGTTCGCGCCGCCTCGGCCTTCTCCTTTTCCGCAGCCGGGTCCGCCTCGGCGAGAGCCAATCGTTGTCCGGCACTTTCCAGCAGTTGCGCCGTTTGCGCAGATGCGGTGTAACGCGCGAGGTGGATCCATGCCTTCTCCAACAGGGCATCGGCAGTCTGAGCGGCAACGTGCCCGGCCATCCAACCGTCTTGTGTACGTGGTTGGAACGCGGAGCGCTCTGCCGCCTCCGGCGCCAGGTTGCCGGTGCGCTCGCGAGCGGAACTGACCCAGTCGCGGGCGTAACCCGCCGCGGCCTTGGACGCGCGGGCCGATTGATCGAATAGTGTCAGGGCGCTGTCCTCGATGACGGAGGCTTCGGAATCCAGTCGGTTGAGTTCCGTGTAGGTTTCATCCGCAACCTTGCGGACCTCCGCGATGCGCTGTGCCGCAGCCTGTTCGTCGGCGTGGAAGCGGTTCTTCATGCCCTCGAGGCGGGCGAGGTCGGCATCGGCGTCGCGCAACGCCTGTTCTGCGCGAGCCACCACGGCGGCCAGCACGACTCTTTCCCGCTGGTAATGCTGTAGGCCGGCAGTAACGACCGGCGCGGCGCCGGTATCCACGGCCACGTACGCGCCCGCCAGGTAATCTCCGCCGGAAAGCCGTGCCTGATCGTAGTCGCCGTTCGACAGTGCCTGCACTTCGCGGACCGCGCGGCGATACTCCGCGTCGAGCGCTAGCAGACGATTTTCGAAGTCGGCCGCGGGACTGGGAAGTGAGAAGTCCAGCCCATCTGCGCGGAGGGACTCGAGCGCCTGACGGGCGGATTCGGCGCGTTCGACCGCTTCCTGATGGCGCTGCGCCAGATCATTGATCGTACGATCCAATTGGGCCAGTGCCTCCTGGTCGCTGCGCAGTTTGCTCATGACCGCTTGCCGCGCTGACTGAAGCTCGGCGATCCGTTGGTCAATGCCGCTGTCCGCTACCAGCGACCTGCCGGCCTCAAACTGCGCCAGGCCGGCCGCCAGCTCCGCCAGGCGGGCGCGCTTCGGCACCGTCTCTTCCCGCTTGAGGCGCGCGCGGAGGGACTCGCGCAGACCCTTATGAAAGTAGATAATGCCCTTCAGGCGATTGGCTTCGGCGTTGGTTCGGGCGGAATGATCGCTTTGCGCAACGGCGAGCGCCGCATCCACCGCGGCAAGGGCCTCGTCGAGCAATCGTTGATTGTTGCTGAACAGTGCGTCTCGCGTTCGCAAACCCTCACGGACCTGACCGACCAGGTTGCCGTAACTGGCCCGCGCCGGCGTAGGTGGGTCGAAGTCCCATTCCCTGGGGGGATAGGTCTGCCAGCGGATTTCGTGGTCCTTCTGATAGTGATCTTCGACCTCGTCGATGAGCGCCTGCGGATCCGGGACGTCGACGTCGGAGCCGAGATCCACGAGGCGATCCAGGAGCATGGACTTGAAAGACAACCCCGCGTTGTACTGGTGAAGCAGGCGTCGGGCGCGCTCCACTTCGCGTGCGGTGTCGCGCTGAACCGCCTGTTCGTTGCTTTGCAGCACGGGCAACGCCAGCCAAGTCAAGCCCGTGACGGCGAAGGCAGCCACGGCTGCGAGGATGACAACGGTCTCTTGTTTGCGTTCCACAGTCTTCTCCGCAGGACGGTAAAACCCCGCATGACGATCCACCCCCGGCCATGCGGGGACGATTCTAGTGGGATCGTGCGAGCGGGCAAAGGGGGCCCGGGATTGCGGTTCTTGCGGCCAGGGGGCATGGGCCATAAGGAAACAGGGGGCGACGGCTGACGCCGCCTTGACCGCGGGTCTACCGGGTCTAAGATGCGCGAACCATGCCGAAAGAAATACACGGCCAACTCAAAGTGGATGGGCAACGGTTCGCCGTTGTCGTCAGCCGCTTCAATGAGTTCATCACCGCCAGGCTGCTGGGGGGCGCCGTCGACGCGCTCACACGGCACGGTTGCAAGGACGAGCATATCACCGTGGTCTATGTGCCCGGAGCGTTTGAGCTGCCGATGATTGCCCAGCGCCTGGCGGAGTCGGGGCAGTTTGATGCGGTGGTTTGTCTGGGGTGTGTCATTCGGGGGCAGACGCCACACTTCGAGTATGTGGCATCTGAAGCGGCGAAGGGGGTCGCCCAGGTTGGTTTGGGAACCGGGGTGCCGGCGACCTTTGGGGTCATCACCGCGGATACGCTCGAACAGGCGGTGGAGCGTGCCGGGGCCAAGGCGGGCAACAAGGGCTTCGACGCTGCGGTCAGTGCCATCGAACTGGTCAACCTCCTGCGGCACCTTCCGGCCAAGGCGTGATGTGTCATGCCGGATGCGGACCTGGACGTTTCCTCTCACACGCCGCGCCGCCAGGCGCGCATCCTCGCGATGCAGTTCCTTTGTGACAGTGAAATCCATCCCGAACAGCGCACGCAGCGCCTCTTCGATTGGCTGGCAGACCTGATGCCGCTTCCGCCGGTACAGCGTTTTGCGATTGAACTGGTCGAGACCTATTGGAAGCTGAACGAACAGGTCGATCAGCGGATTGCGCGTGCCTGCACCAACTGGGAATTCTCGCGTGTCTCGCCGGTGGAACGTAACATCATGCGAGTGGCGGTGGTGGAGATGCTCGAAGGCGATGTGCCGCCCAAAGTGGCGATGGACGAAGCCATCGAGATCGGGCGGGAATACGGAGGGGAGGACTCGCCGCGCTTCATTAACGGGGTATTGAACGAAGTGTATCGTGAAGTGGCGGAAGGCCGTGGCGAGTCGCCGGGTTCGGCGGAAGCTGCACCCGGACCGGCAAGCGAGGAATAACGGAGTTCAAGCGCGCGCGGCGAACCATCGTCGGTTCAAACTCGGTGACCGCCGTGGCTTACGAGTGGGACAGGCACTGTTGGGTTTAACATATGGGGTTGTTTGACGTCTTCAAACGGGGATTGGCCAAGACACGCGAGAAGATCGCCGCGGGCTTTCGTTCGGTGCTGCGCATCGGACGCAAGATCGATCAGGAGACGCTCTCCCGGCTCGAGGATTCCATGTTGGCCGCCGACTTTGGGCCGGCGACCACGACCAAACTGATCGGCGTTCTTCGCGACGGTTGGAAAAAGGGGGACATCGCGGAAGAGCAGGAAGTGTCATCCTACCTGAAGCAACACATCGTGGAACTCTGGCCGCAAGACGATCGCAAGGTGCGTTTTGCGGACTCCGGGCCGACGGTGGTGTTGGTTACCGGAATCAACGGGTCAGGTAAGACCACCAGCGTGGCCAAGCTGGGGCAGTATTTCGTCGACCAGGGCAAGCAGGTGATTCTGGGCGCGTGCGACACCTTCCGCGCGGCCGCGGTCGAGCAACTGACGATCTGGTCGAGCCGCATCGGCGTGCAGATCGTCAAGCACGCGCAGGGGGCGGACCCCGGAGCGGTGGCGTATGACGCCTGCGAGGCGGCGCTGGCGCGAAAGGCGGATGTGCTGCTGATCGACACCGCCGGGCGCTTGCACACGCAGGACCACCTGATGCGAGAATTGACCAAGATTCGCAAAGTGGTCGAGCGCCGCATCACGGGCGCGCCGCATGAAGTGCTGCTGGTGCTCGACGCCACCATCGGCCAGAACGCCATCAACCAGGCGCGGCAGTTCGCGGAGGCGGTGGCCGTGACCGGGATATTTCTGGCCAAGCTGGACGGCAGCGCCAAGGGCGGCGCGGTCGTGAGCATTCGCGATCAACTCGATATTCCGGTGAAGTTCGTGGGACTCGGCGAGACGCCCGCGGACATCGAGCCGTTCGATCCGGCGACCTTCCTGGAAGCCATGTTTACGGAATGAGCGCGATGTGCGCGCTATCACATTCGAGTCGCGGCCATGGTGATCAGCAGCGACGAACTGAGCCGACTTGCTGATGAAGCCTACGGCGGAAGGCGCATCAGCGATTCGCTCTATTGTGCAACGTGCGGGTACAACCTGCGCACGCTGCCCTATGTATACCGATGTCCGGAGTGCGGAAGCGGTTACAACGCGCGACCGCTGGCCATGAAAGGGATCTTCCTGCCGGTGGAGACCTTTCCGCCCGTCGGCGACGCGCTGATACTGATTCTCTTCGTGGGTATGACGGGGTTTACTTTCTATTGCGGCGTGAATCCGCCGGATGCGGCGTGGCTGGTGACATCAGCGGTATTCGCCCTGATGGCAGTGCATCGGGCGCTGCGCGGCTGGGCGCGCCATTTGGCGTACCTGCGCTACCGGGACGTGGCGCGGCGCATCGCTGCGGAGAAGGGGGAAGAGTGACCTCTCCGCCAGCGCGATCGGCGGGGGGGTTCTTGATCTGTGTTTCCGGCTTGCGGCCTTTTTCGGTACGCACCGCAACACCGATCAGAACGCGCTGCCGGGCATCCGCCTCTGCCATAGGAATTTCGACGACCCGTCGGTGGCGGCCACGTACGCGCCGAACTGCGCCATGGCCTCTTGAAGTCCCGCCGGGTCGGACTGTGCCTCGCCCGCCAGCAGGGACATGATGCGCATGTCCATGGCTTCATAATCAACAGGGTCCGGCACCAGACCATCTGGCTCATCGGCATCCAAGTCATCGTCCGCATGGTCCATCATGGTCTGAGTGGCGGCATCCACCGCGGCGTGGACCACGGTCGGCAAGAGGGGATGGGGAACCAGTCGTTGTGCAAAGCACCATTGTCTCGCGTCCTGAATCAGTCCATGGGCCATGGTGGAGACGGCGTCATCGAATTCATCGGCCTCGTCGTCCACCAGGGTAAAGTCGTCTCCGACAACCATCATGTACTCCACGTCTGGGCGCGCAAGGAACTGTCGCGGCGTACAGCCAATGAGCCTCGCTTCCAGGTCGCGTGCGTTACCAACGATTCGATACTTTCCGCCGATCCCGAAGAGACTTCGATCGGGCATTTCGCCGGCTGGCAGTGGGCCGAGGATGCCGGTCCAGCGCTCGTACTTGCGCGGAAGGCGAAGACCGAGTTCTCTGGCCAGCTCAATGCCGCCATACACCAGGTGGCGCGCGAGGCCGGGATTCAAGGGTGCCACGTCAAACTGTGAACGGAACCGACCGAGCAGCTCGTCCAGCTCGCTGTCTGGAATGGCAATGCGCCCCCAGGCATCTTTCAGGCCCATACCCCAGTGGTCTACCAGGAACAAGGCCGTTGTCACCTGGCCTACGGCCACCCGGCGCGCGAACAGAATGGACGCGATTCCGTCATCGCGCCAATACTCATTGACCAGGCAGGCGTGGATCGGGTGAATGTCGGCCAAGTAGGCGCGTTCGCGGCGCGCGGTCGAGACTCGAACCTCCCGCCTGCGCTCCTGGCGGCGTTTGCGATGCTTTTCGGCTTTGCGCTGGGGAGATCCCATGATCGAACTCCTTTCGATAACCGGAATGAGCGTCCTGCGTTCCCAAAAATAGTAACAAGTGGCCCGGGGCGATTCAACAAGAAAATGCGAAGTATGACGCGCCCATTGGTAGGCACTTGTGAATTCCTGAACGCGGCGGTGTTCGTTGACCGTTTCCGGTGCATACGATACATCGTGCGCAACATGGCTGTTCGATTTGTCATCGGCCGCGCCGGATCAGGAAAGACCCATTACTGTCTGGAGTCGGTGCGCCAACGACTGCGCGAAGATCCGGTCGAGGGCCCGCGGCTGGTGCTGCTGGTTCCTG
>CAZMVD010000064.1:0-22459 GCA_964569425.1 uncultured Phycisphaeraceae bacterium | reverse complement strand
CAACATCGACTTCCGGTGCGACGCCTGGAAGCAGGGTCACCCCCGCGCCACTTCGCTCGACCTCGACCGCCGCCGTCTCGACATGCTCCTCGCCTCCCTCCGCCGCGCCCGCCGCGCCCCTGCCGAGGTCGGCCAGGTGCTCGTCCGGTGTGGCACCGGTTTGCAACCGGTGGTTGCCTCTCCCCGGAGGGCGCTGTAACATGCCCCCCATGCGCGGCTCATCGCATCATCGCCAGGCAACAGCGGCGCAGCCGCAACTCCACCATTCGCTATTCGCTATTCTGCATCCCTCCTTCCCCCGCGAGCCCTCTTCGAGCGGGCGTCGATCCCCCCTCGAACCATCTTGCGCGCTCGCGCAACCTGCTCTTTTTTCCTTTTCTGCGATTGCACCAAAAACCTTTCACAGCCCGCAAACAACCCATAATCGCCGCGCCGCCGCGACGCTTCCCAGCCGGTTACAGCGTACCTTCAGCGATTTTTCGACCCCGTTTTATTGCCGAAACTATTGCCGATTGCCGAAATCCCGCGGCCCCGCCGGCGATCCCGAAATGTTGACTTCGCAGGGAAAAACGCCTACAATTCGTTCGAACTCGCTTCGATCGCTCCGCCGCTCGAACCTCTCTCCCGCCCGCCCAACTTCCCCATCTTATTTGCGCAGCGCACGTAGTTTGGTGCAACCATTTTCGCTCCGAACTCCTTGCCCCATAAGCACTTAGCCATTTTTGGCAACTTGCGCAAAACCTCGGTAGTTTCTAGAACTGTTCGGCTTCAATCCGTCGCCGTCGTTCGTCCAGTAGCTCACCTTCGAACTTCCAGTACTCCGATCCGCTGGCCGTGGGCGTCTTGTAGCCCATCCGGTTCAGGACTTTTAGCGCGGCCGCCGACGGACTGAGAATTTCGCCCTCGAGATTGACCTTACCTCCATCTACGACTGCGGCAGTGACCGACTCATTGCGGGAAAACGTGAGTACTGCGCCAGGTTTAATTCCTATTGCCTCAAACTTGATGCGAGGACGACGGGCCTTGACCCTTTCCAAGGCCGCTTTTTCCTCCTGTTCGACCGTTGCATCTCCGGGAGTGATTTCTTTGAATTTGCCAATGCTAATGGCTAGAACGACTTTCTCGGGGTCGACTTTGAAGAACTCTCGTCTCGGGTTAACGCGCGCTTCGGAAAAGAGTTGGTGCAGTTGATGCTCGAGCTTCCCGGCATCCTCGATTTCGGCGGCAAAGTAGCATTCGAATGGCAATGGGACGCCGGTGTGCGCACTCAATTGTGTTAGGCGCGTCTCAACGCTATCAATCGTCTGTCCGATTTTCACTAGCCCCGGCATGGCCTCGTTTGTAAAGATGTAGATAATGTCTGGCATCGGTAAATCCTCATGAAACGGGGTGGCACGGTCCTGGGAAGCAAGTCTGTCGCGGACGGCCAGCACCAAACTGGGCGGCCAATGCGGTGACGGTTGTTCGATCCGCATCCCACAGCGCATCCAGCGCGGTCTGCCTGCGGCAGACCATGCCACCTGGCCACTTTGCGCAATTGCTAGAAAGGCACATCGGCTTCCTGCTCGTTTGCGATGTCCACTAGGTAGATGATCTGAGACGCGCAAACCCCGAGTATGTACTCGGCAACATGCCCGGTTGCGATGCCCCCAGTTGCGCCCCCGTGCCCCACGCCGTCACCGCCGCTTCGGAAAGCGTACACGCCTGTGATGGTCTGGCAGAGTGCTTTCGGAACGGAAAGATCGGCGCATGTGGCGAGCCACTTTGCTAAGTCGCCTAGCGTGGCAGCCTTTGCCCCTGGGAAGAGTACCTTACCGGCCGCTTCAACAGCGCAAACGGCTTCTTTCACTGTATTCTCAAAGTCTGGCTTCGTGGGGTTTCGAAAGAAGCGAAGTGCTTTGTCATAGTGCTCGCGTGCACTGGAGAGACGTGGATCGCCGAGAACCACCTTAGCCCTGGTAGACACCTCATCGGTGTGCTTTCGACCGCGCCTTCGAACAACGCCATCCGAGAATTCGAAAGCGAGGTTCTCTTCGATGAGGAGCCTCTGAAGTTCATCTGCAATGAACGTCCGGACTTCTCCGCGAGAGGTCTGTACCGTGTATTGATCTTGGTCAGGGTAGTACCCGACCTCTTGCGCAAGGTGACCGTACAATCGCTCACAAAAGTCGTATGCCTTCTCCCATCCGAGTAAGTTGAGCGCTTGCTCAGCGTCCTTCCTTGCGTTACGCGAACGCGAAACTGAAGACGCGTCATACTCAACTGGCGGTAGTCGTGCGATTCGCCGTAATTCTTTGGAGATTGCTGGCCAACCAGCGACGTAGTTCTTTGACTCGAGGTCGACAAGCAGATGCATGAGGCCATTTACGGCGCTCTTCGGAAACTCGCTATCGATCTGGCGATGCGGTCCTCGATTGCGCGCTGAGAAGGGGACTTGTTGTGAACCCGCCATACTTTCCTCTGTCGACCAAAGACCCCAGCACAGCGACGTGGGCGAACGTGTAATTGGAAGAACGCCTCCAACGCCTGTCAAGTCACCGAAGAGGGCCGCCTGTTTGACTGCACAGCTCAACATTCTCTCGAGGGCTCGGCTACCGGGGCCCATAAGCTGCAAGCGCAAGTCCTACACGCAAACGTTCTCCTAACACGGCAACGCACCCATATCCGTGGGGCCTTTGCCGACTGCGACAAAGCTGGCCGCGTTTCTCGTGAGCCAGAAGTAGCCGAAGAGGATCCAAATGAAAGCAACTCCCCTTGAGAACGACTTGTCGAAGAACGCCCCGAGTCGGTACATGTTCGGGAGTATAGTCCAAAGGCGGCCGGTGGCAAGCGTAATAACGGTCCGCGGGGCGGGATGGTCGTGGCCGTCGGTACGCCAAAGGCGTTGCGGAATGGAGCCCTGGGTTGCCGCGTCGCGGCTACCCAGGGTCGGCGGGGGCGGTCACGTACTACTCCGAAGGAGTTGCGGAGGCTGCGAGTCCGGATGGCGCCCGGCGAGGGCACTGGCCGCAACCCCGTTGGGGTTGGGCGGGTACGGCGCCGATCCACCCAAGGTAGCGGCGGCGCCGCAACCTTGGGCTATGATCCATAGTCCCGTTGGGATTGATATCGTGACTGCCCGGGTCGCACGCCAGGTATTTGGGGTATGATCCGTTATCCCGTTGGGATTGATATCGTGAATGCCCGGGTCGCACGCGAGGTTCTTGGGCTATGATCCATATATCCCGTTGGGATTGAAATGGAGGACACCTGCCGCAACCTTGGGCTTGGATCGGTAATCCCAGTGGGGTTGATGTGGAGGACCGGAAAAAAACACGAGGTGGCCGATCCACTCGGGTTCGCGGCGGGGTGGCGCGGTGTGCGCCGGGCCGGCCGTGGAAGATCATTCCCAGCGCCACGGGCTTAACTTCGTAGGACCGTCCGCCCTCCGCCCGACCTTAACGCGAACACGACCAACCCGGCCGAGCGCGTATCGCCCAAGCAGCAAAGGCGCCCGTAAAGTGGTCCAGCAACAAAAACGTGCGCGTTCGCGGAGAATGTGCCTTTTCATCTTGCTCCCTATGCGTTCCACCCGCCCCGTCGGAGTACCACTCGGCGAGGATGGTAAAGGCAGGTGCGAGCATCTGCCTTACCTGGGTGCACCTAGGTCGACCATTTTGCGCACGCGCGCAATATGGTCCGACGGCACGAAGGCTGCGTTCCGGCAGGGGATTGGTGGGCAGGGACGCCCGCCCCACCATCCGCCCCACATTCCGTGCGCGGTTTTACATACCCGCGACCGGCAGGAGGGCCGGGGGGGTGAAGGGGATTTCGCGGCGGGTGGCGCTGAGGAGGGTGAGGGCGGCGGGGCCGAGGAGCGCGGCGAGGGCGGAGAGGAGCACGTCGTTCACTTCCACGCGTAAGTAGGAGGATTCCACCTGGGCCGTCAGGCGGTCGGCGGTTTCGACGCTGAGGTAGACGCGGCAGTCGGCGTTTTCGCCGCGGTGGGCGCGGAGCACTTGCGCGAGCTTGTCCAGGTCGGTTTCGGGGGTGATCTGGAGGATGAGGCCGCGGGCGAAGGTGGTGGCCGCGGCCTCGCGCGGGACGACGCGGGCGACGCGGAGGGAGGGCTCTTCGCGCTTGCGGTCTACCTGGCCTTCGAGAAAGACGATAGCGTCGGGGGCGAGGAGGGCGCGGTAGGTGGTGAGGTTTTTGGGAAAGACGACGGCTTCGATGCGGCCCTTGAGGTCTTCGAGGGTGACGATGCCCATCTGCTGGCCGGCGTTGCGGCCGTTGCGCGAGACGACGGTGCGGATGCCGGTGATCATGCCGCCGAGGACGACGGGTTCGCCGTCTTTTTTGCGAGCGAGATCGACGGTGGCGGCGCTGGCGCAGGCGGTGAGCAGGCGTTCGTGGGCGGTGAGCGGGTGTTTGGTGATGTAGAAGCCGAGGACGGCTTTTTCGCGGGCGAGCATTTCGGCTTCGGTCCATTCAGCGGTAGAGAGGTGCGGCTCGGCGGCGAGGGCGGGGGCGTCGTCGTCGGGGGCGCCGAAGAGGCCGAGCTGTCCGGCGCGGCGGTCGCGCTGGGTGCCCTGACCGGCGGTGATGGCGCGTTCCAAGGCATCGACCATGGCGCGGCGCATGGCGCCGGTAATGTCGAAGGCGCCGGCGCAGATGAGGGCTTCGAGGGTGCCGCGGTTGAGGAGGGTGAGGTCGACGCGTTCGCAGAAGTCGAAGAGGCTGCGGTAGGGTCCGCCGCGGCGGCGTTCGTCGACGATGGCGGCGACGGCCTTGGCGCCCACGCCCTTGATGGCGCCGAGTCCGAAGCGGATGGCGCGGCGCGGGGCGGTGTCCGTTGACGGTCCCCTGGCGGCGCCCTCGACGATGAAGTCGAGGTCGGAGGCGTTGATGCTGGGGGGTTCGAGGGCGATGCCCATTTCGCGGCATTCTTCGCGGTACTCGGCGACTTTTTCGATGCTGCCCATTTCGAAGGTCATGAGCGCGGCCATGAACTCGACGGGGTAGTAGGTCTTCATCCACGCGGTCTGGTAGGCGACGAGGGCATAGCCGGTGGAGTGGGCCTTGTTGAAGGCGTAGCCGCCGAACTTGAGGATATCTTCGAAGACCTGGTTGGCCGTCTCGCGGGCGACGCCGTTGGCGGCACAGCCGTCGAGGAAGGGGGCGCGCATGGCCTCGATCATGTCGGTTTTTTTCTTGCTGATGGCCTTGGCGAGGCGAAAGGCGGCCTTGAGTTCGATGCCGCCGAGGCGGTTGACGACGCGCGAAACCTGTTCCTGGTAGACCATGATGCCGTAGGTTTCGGCGAGTACTTCGGACATGATCGGGTGCGGGGTGGTCCAGCGGGCGCCGTGCTTGCGCGCGACGTAGTCGGGGATGTACTCCATGGGCCCGGGGCGGAACAGGGCGTTGGCGGCGATGAGGTCTTCAATGCGGTTGGGTTTCATGCGCATGATGACGTCGCGCATGCCGCCGGATTCAAACTGGAAAACGCCCTTGGTGTCGCCGCGGGCGAAGAGTTCGTAGACGCGGGGGTCGGCGAGGTCGAGCCGTTCGAGGTCGATGGGTTTTCCGGTGGATTGCTCGGCCAGTTGGCGGGCCCGTTCCAGGATGGTGAGGGTGCGCAGGCCGAGAAAGTCCATCTTGAGCAGGCCGACCTTCTCGACGGTGGGGCCGTCGAACTGGGTGACGACGGTGTCGTGTCCGGCGGCCTTGCACAGGGGAAGGAAGTTCGTCAACGGCTGGTCGGCGACCACCACGCCGGCGGCGTGTACGCCGGCGTTGCGCGCCACGCCTTCGAGGCGGCGGCCGATGTCCACGATGCGCTTGACCACGGGGTCGGCGTGGTACTGCTTTTTGAGTTCGGGCTCCTGGGCCAGCGCTTTGTCGAGCGTCATCTTGAGTTCGCTGGGGACGAGCTTGGTGAGGTTGTTGGCTTGCTCAAAGCCGAGGCCGAGGACGCGGGCGACGTCCTTGATGACCGCCTTGGCCTTGAGGGTGCCGAAGGTGATGATCTGGGCGACGTGGCCGTACTTGCGGCGGACGTAGTCGATGACGGCGGCGCGGCCGTTCTGGCAGATGTCGAGGTCGATGTCGGGCATTTCGTCGCGGTCGGGGTCCATGAAGCGTTCGAAATAGAGGCCGTAGCGGATGGGCTCGGGGGTGCTGATGTACAGGCAATAGGCGACGACGGAGCTGCACCCGCTGCCGCGGGCGCCGATGGGGATGCCCTGCTGGCGGGCGAAGTTGACGCAGTCCCAGACGATGAGAAAGTAGCTGGCGAATCCCTTGCCGGAGATGACGCCGAGTTCGTAGTCGATGCGCTCGCGGAGTTCGTCGGTGATTTCGCCGTAGCGCTGTTGCGCGCCCTGGTAGACTAGCTTGCGGAGGTATTCGGCGTCGGTGAGGGTTCGGCCGGCGTCGTCGGTGATGGACTCGGGGACGCGGAAGACCGGCGCGTGGCGTTTGTTGAGTTCGAGTTCGAGATTGCACAGGTCGGCGACACGGAGGGTGTTGGCGAGTGCTTCGGGCCGGTCGGGGAACAGGGCGGCCATTTCGGCGGCACTTTTGAAATAGAACTGGTCGGTGGGGAACTTGAAGCGCTCCGGTTCGGAGAGCAGCTTGCCGGTGTTGATGCAGCAGAGGACGTCGTGGGCTTCGACGTCGTCGTGTTCGAGGTAGTGGACGTCGTTGGTGGCGATGAGTCCGACGCCGAGCCGCTGGGCGGTGTCGACGAGTTCGGGGTTGAGGGTCTTCTGCTCGTCGATGCCGTGGTCCTGGATTTCGATGAAAAAGCGGTCGGGGCCGAAGATGTCGAGGTAGGTTTTGGCCAGTTCTTCGGCGGCGGCGCGGTCGCGGTGGAGGAAGGCCTGGGGGATCTCGCCGCCGATGCAGGTGCTGGTGCACAGCAGCCCCGCGGAGAACTCGCGGAGGACCTGCTTGTCGATGCGCGGCTTGCGGTAGAAGCCCTCGGTGAAGCCGATGGAGGAAAGGCGGATGAGGTTGCGGTAGCCCTCGAGGTTCATGGCCAGCAGGAGCAGGTGGAAGGACTCCTTGCCGCCGTCCTCGCGCGGGTCGCGGCTGCGGCGGTCGCCGGAGGCGAGGTACATTTCGCAGCCGATGATGGGTTTGATGCCGGCCTTGCGCGCCGCGGCGTAGAACTCGACGGCGCCGTAGAGGTTGCCGTGGTCGGTGACGGCGACGGCGGGCATGTTCCACTGTTTGGCGCGGTCGATGAGCGCTTCGATGCGGGTGGCGCCGTCGAGCAGGCTGTAGTGGGTGTGCAGGTGGAGATGGACGAAGGGGGGAGCGGACATGGTTTCAGCGGATTCCCTTCCCATGGTCGGCAGCGAAAACTGTGACGGAACAACCCGTATTCAGATCGATCGCATTTTATGGCGCACTCGACCCATTACAAACAGAAATCCGCGTGCATCGAAACCCAAACGTCACGCGGACTGTGAGTTTCCGTCAGTCGTGTCAGCGTTTGTTGCGCGTTGCCGCTCGCGGGTACCCGAGCATTTTCTTGCGTGCGAGGTCATCCGCCGTCATTGCCGTTTGTGTTCTCGGCCATCTCCTCAAGAATGGCCCAGATGTTCCGCGCCCCATGCAAAACCCTGACCACCTCGATGCCATCTGTTGTCTGGCGATAGAAAACGACGTGCTTGCCGAAGCCGGGTATGCGCCACCGCCGCAGATTTTCCAGTCTCGGATCGTCCGAAGTGCATTCAGGACCGATGCCGGGCATCGCAAGCAATTGGGCAAAGGTGGACTCAGCTGCTCGGTAGAACCTAAGTGCCGTTCGGGTGCTGGTCCCGGCGAGGTAGGCGCCCTGCTCGGCAAGGTCCGCCAGCGCAAGGGGTCTGATGCGGACTTTCCGCCTCATGCGCGCTTACGCTTGGTGCTGCGCGGTTGTACGGCGCGTTTGAGCTTCTTCCAATCGGATGGCGTCAATTCCCTGGCCGGCCCAGAATCGAGTCCCGCTTTCAGTTTGGCCTCGAGATCCGCGCGAACATTGCGCCGCTGGGCTTCGCGAATGAGTTCACGGACGAGTTCGCTCGCCGTTCCGTATTGGCCGCATGCCACCTGAGCGTCTACCCAGGCACGCATGGACTCCGGAAGTGAAATGTTGAGCGACGTCATGGCTTGTCGTGCCTCCCGAGATCAGCACCTTACTTCTAGGCGGAATGGCAGAAAATGTCAAATCATGCCAGTTGTTTTCCGGGAGGCAACGCCGCGGGCACACGGCACGGCTATGGCGATTCCGAGGGATTGCGGCCGAAGCGAAGTTTGGCCCCAGCCAGAAGGAGCAGGGCGAGGATGAGCAGGCCCCAATGGGACGCGGCGGGGATGGCGCCGAGGCAGCCGGGAGCGAAGAGGGCGTCGTCGGCGCCGGGGCATTGGTCGATGCAGTCGGCTACGCCGTCGCCGTCGCTGTCGCCCGTCTCGGCTACGCCGCAGCCGCAGAAGTCCGGCTCGGTCTTGTTCGGATCGTTCGGGCAGCCGTCGAGGCAGTCGGCGGTGCCGTCGTTGTCGGTGTCGGTGTCCGGGTTGGCGCAGCCGCACTGGCCGGGCGCAGCCTTGTCCGGGTCATCCGGGCATCCGTCGCACTCGTCGCGCACGCCGTCGCCGTCGGTATCCGGGCTGTCGCAGGACAGCGGATTGCCGATCGTACTTTCGCCCAGGAAAGTGCCGCCGGAAGCCAGGCAGTCCTCTTCCTTTCGCACGGCACAACCGCCCAGGGCGTCGCAGCATGGACCTTCCGGCACGGTGCACACGCGGGCTCCAGTGAAGTCCGAAACGTTGGGAGGGCCGAACGCGGCGAAGCCGAACGTCATCGTGCCGCAGTCCTCGAGCACGAACACGCTCTGGCCGAAGTCATCGTCCAGGGCCGGACCGCCGATGAGCTGCTCTCGTCCGGCGATCGCGAAGCCGAAGCCCTTTTCCGCTGTGCGGTAGGTGATGTAGAAGTCCACCCCGCACTGGTCGTTCCCCGGATCGCCGTCCGAACCCACCGGCAGGATCACGCCCGTGGGCATGCCACCGTTGGGCGCGCACACGAAGATGTCCACCGGGCTGGCGCTGGGTAGAATGAAACCCTGCACCACGCAGGACGTGCCGGGGATGGGCGCGCCGGGCAGGCACGAGCCGTCATTGGCCACGTCCCACAACTCCATGGTCACGCTGTACGGCGTACCCCATGGGGAGGCGCCGGGTGGGGCGGCGCGAGCCAGAGGCGTGATCTGGTAGCTGATCAGATCGCGCCCGGCAAAGGTGGCCAGCCGCACGTCGTCGGCCACCAGCCCGTTGCCCGCAGGGCAGGCCGTGTGATTGGCCGCCGGGAAGTAGAACCCGCTCCGTGGTCCGGACCACCACCCGATGCATGGATCGGGACCGACGCACACGTCGTTGGCCTCGCTGCATGTCTGATAGGAGGTACAAGGGTTGGTCGCCGGAATGCACTCGCCGGTCATCACGTTGCAGGTCTCGGCGCCGTTGCAGAATAGACCGTCAGCGCAATCCGAGTCCTCAAAGCAGCACGGCTGGACGTTTACGGCGGAGACAATGCCCGCGGCCTCAAGACCGGCCGCGTACGCATCCACCACCAGGTAATAGGTATCCGCGGTCGTCAAGAAGGAGCTGACGGTCGAGGCAAACGAACCGCAGGCGTCGCCGTTGCAGGCAATCACCGTGCCCGGGCATATCGCGCCCTGGCGAAGCTGCACGCTGGTGTCGCCCCCGCCCTGGTTGCCGCCGGCCGCCGGCACGCAGCCCGTGTCAAACCTCCAGGTGCCGCACTCATCGACCTGGAACTGGAAGATCACGTCGTTGCCGCCGTTGCCCGTTCCGTAGAACGAGCCGTTGCACAGCGCCGAATCGCTTCCATCGAAGTTATTGCCACCGCCGGTGTTGTCGTAGGGAATGAGCTGGCCGCTGGTCAGCGTACCCCGGTCGATCAGCGCGCTGTAGTCATTCAACACCGGCTCCCCGCCACTTTGGTCGCTGGACTTCGCCGAAATCAACGACTGGGCGACCGCCGTCTGGTCTTCGTGGAAACTGCCGGCGAGGGGAGGTTCGCCTTCCGCGGCGGAGACAATGTTGTGGCCGGTGGCGTCGACATTGACCAGAAGGCTGGTGAAGCGGTCGCGGGGTTGCGCGCGCGGGAGGTTGGCTGACATCACGGCCGGGCTGGGCAAGGGAGGCTCGGCAAACGCCGTGATCACCAGGGCGGCAAGGACCGCTACGCAGGCGGGCATCACACGCCGGAACCCAGGTACGGGCGACATGCGCATTACTCCGGAAAGACTTGTGGCGATCGTGGTGGACGGACGGATGGTCCGCGCACCGAGCGGCACCCTGCTTTCCTCAGTCGGGTGGGCACCGTGAACCACAATATAGCGAAATCCGAGGGCTTAAACAATGAGATTCTGTGAGCGCCGGAGGGTTGGCGGCAGGGGCCAAACGAATTCGCGCGGCCGGCAGGTACGGGCCGGTGCTCAATCGCCGCGGCGCGGTTAGAATGGTGCGGGATCGGATGGCAGGGTCGGCATTGGGGTTTCTTTATGTTTCCGCGAAGGCAAACAAGACAGGTTCTGGTCGGCGGGGTGCCCATCGGCGGGGATGCGCCGGTGTCCATTCAGTCGATGACCAGCACGTACACCTACGACGTGGACGCGACGGTGCAGCAGATTCGCCAGTTGGCCGAGGCAGGGTGCGACATCGTGCGCGTGGCCGTGCCGGACAAGCGCGACACCGAGGCGCTGCCGGCAATTCTGGACCAATCGCCGGTGCCCATCGTGGCCGACGTGCATTTTCATTTCGAGCGGGCGCTGGAGGCGGTGGCGGCGGGGGTACACAAAATCCGGCTGAACCCTGGCAACATCCGCGACCGCGGCCAGGTGGACCGGGTGATTCGCGCGTGCCGCGAGCGTGGCATTCCCATTCGCGTGGGGGTGAATGAAGGCAGCGTGGTGGAGCGGAAGGACAAGGAGCTGCGCGCCGCGCAGCAACACGCCATGGCCGCGGACCGGCGGGCGGCGCTGATCCGGCTGATGGTGGAAACGGTGGAGGATTACCTGCGCATCTTTGACGAGAACGACTTTTACGACGTGGTGCTCAGCGCCAAGAGCATCGACGCGGGGATGGTCATCGATGCGAATCGGGCGATCAGCGAGCGGTTCGACCTGCCGCTGCACCTGGGGGTGACGCACGCGGGGCCGCCGGAGACGGGGCGGATTCGCTCGGTCGCGGCACTGGGTTCGCTGCTGGCGATGGGGGTGGGGGATACGATTCGCATTTCGTACGCGGCCGATCCGGTGTACGAGGTGGAGGACGCGAAGGAGCTGCTTTGTTCGCTGGGGCTGCGCAACCGGGTGGAGCCGGAGTTGATCGCGTGCCCGACGTGCGGGCGGATCGAGATTGACCTGATCAAACTGGTGGCGGAAGTGCGGCAGAAGCTGGCGGCGATCAAGGTGCCGGTGAAGGTGGCCGTGATGGGCTGCGTGGTGAACGGGCCGGGCGAGGCGGAAGGGGCGGACGTGGCGGTGTTCGCGGGCAAAGGCCGGGGGATTATCTACGTGCAGGGCGAGCAGACGCGGACGGTGAGCGAGGCGGAGATGCTGGAGGCGCTGTACGAGGAGTGCGTGGCGTTCGCGGGGCGGGTGGAGCGCGGGGAAGCGCGGCTGTCGAGCGGCGCGGTGAGTATCGTGCCGCCGGACCCGCTGCCGCGAAGGGATGGGAGCATACCGTTGACGGTGGCGCGATAAACCCGGCGCGGGCAATGCGAATTGCCCAATCCCACGGGATCGGTTCTGCTTGGTCGTTGAACGACTGACGTTCATTCGGCGGGTTGGTAAACCGTGGGATCGGGGACGCCCGCCTCGGCGAAGCCGCTTCGACGGATGTCGCAGCTTTCGCAGCGCCCGCAGGCGCGGCCGTTGGGGGCGGGATCGTAGCAACTGTGGGTGAGGGCGAAGTCCACGTCGAGCGCCGCGCCGCGGCGGATGATGTCGGCCTTGGACATTTCGATCAGCGGGGCGTGGATTTTCAGTGCCATACCGGTGACACCCGCGCGGGTGGCGAGCTGCGCCATGCGCTCGAAGGCCGCGATGAAGTCCGGGCGGCAGTCGGGGTAGCCCGAGAAATCGACGGCGTTGACGCCGATGTAGATGTCGGCCGCGCCGACTGTTTCCGCGTACGCCAAGGCGAGTGACAGGAAAATGGTGTTCCGTGCCGGGACATAGGTCACCGGAATGTCACAGGCGTCCGCGCGCGCGGCGCGCGACGGCGGGACGGCAATGTCGTCCGTCAACGCCGAGCCGCCGAACGTACGCAAGTCGAGCGCCTGAATCACGTGCCGCACTACGCCGAGCGCACCGGCCAGGCGGCGCGCCGCGGCGATTTCGACGGCGTGGCGCTGGCCGTAGTCGATGGTAAGTGCGTACAGCGCATGATGTTGACGACATGCGAGCGCGCCGGTGACGGCCGAATCGATGCCGCCGGAGAGCAGGAGCACGGCTGGAGTACTTCGCGCGGCCACGGTTGTTTCGGGTTGCTCAATCAGCGCCACGGAGTGTCAATCAGTTGCACTTCACAGTGTTTGGCAAGGTCCCTGTCACTCGCCTGGCACAGAACCTGTAGCCTATTGCGGTTCATGGTTTATTGCAACGAGCGGGTAACAAGAACGCGGCGGCGTGCGACAGGACATTGTGTGCGGCGTACAATGACTTAGCATTCCCTGCTTACATCACGAATACGAGCACGGGCGCTGTGTCGCCCGTGAGGATGCGTATGAGTCTCTTTAAGGAGAAAAACCATGACGATGCGTAGAGGTTTCTTGACACTGGCCGTATTGGCGATGGCCGTCCCGGCGTTGGCGCAAGCCGAGCAGGACCAGCCGCGAAAGCGGGGCGCGGCGCAGTCGGCGACGGGGGCGGCGGAGATCGGCGCTGCGGCGCCCGATTTCACGCTGAAGGACCTGGACGGCAACGAAGTCGCGTTGTCCTCGTTCAAGGGCAAGGTCGTGGTGCTCGAATGGGTCAATCACGAGTGCCCGGTTTGCGTGCGTCATTGCAAGGAGAAGACGGCGACGAACGTGATGGACAAGTTCAAGGGCAAGCCGGTGGTGTGGCTGGGCATCGACTCGAGCCATTTCTGCGAAACCAAGGCCGAGTCGATCAAGAAGTGGCACAAGGAGCAGAACCTGCCCTATACCATTCTGCTGGATGCGCCGGGCATGGTCGGCAAGAAGTACACCGCCAAGACCACGCCGCACATGTTCGTGATCGATCAGAACGGCGTTCTCGCATACATGGGCGCCATGGACGATGATCCGCAGGGCACGAACAAGGAAAAGAAAAACTACGTGGAAGAGGCCGTCAACGCGCTGCTCACCGGTTCCACGGTGGCGACGACCACGACGCAGCCGTATGGATGTTCGGTGAAGTACAAACCGACGACCGCCGGCTAAACGACGCGCGCCATGCCGTGACGCACCGTTGCCAATAGGTGCGTCCGGCTTGCGATGACTTACCAGGGCCCGGTTCGGGACGATCAGTCCCGAATCGGGCCTTTTCTCGTGGGAACCGCGCTGCGCTTTGTCGGCCCATGGTCGAATCTCGAAGATACTCCCCATGCGTGTGGATCTCCACGCGCCTCCGGCGCAACGACCCAGACGATCGGAAGGAGGAACCCGAGCGCCGCGACGGCCGGAGGACGCGCTCCTGCGGCCCTTTCCGGCTGCTCACCACCTTTGCTGCGGCGCTCCGATGATGCAGGCACGCGGGAATGACGATGATCGCGAGTGCGCCGACGAGGATGATCGCCTTGGGGAACCAGGGGTTCGTGGCCGGGACTTGGCTCCTCCGCAATCACGCGACCTGCCCGCCGGACGATTCCAAGACATCGGCACCGGCGTGGGCGACGGCACCGGCTGATAGAGCCCGCGCAGTGTTGCGATGACATCAGGAAAGGGCATGGCGCAAGCAGTCAAAATACGGTTCAGCGGCGGACCATCACGGCGCGCCCGCGTGGCCGGGGGACGACTTGGGGCTCTCTTTTTTCAGGGGAGCCTCACCAACGCCTGAATTTAACAAAACGCGAACCCGGGCACAAGGAAACGGGCGGATTGTGCGGGGGCGCGCGGACCGTGCCGGGTCACGCACTGCCGTGAGTTGCGACAAGCCGGAGTGAATCGCCGAAACGCCGGGAGCCGAATGCAAGGCAGCGGGCAACAGGCACCGCACCGCTCCACTACTTCCCGATGCAGAACCGCGCAAACACCTGCCCCAACAGTTCCTCCGTCGTCACCGCTCCCGTCACCGCACCGAGCGCGTCGAGCGCCTCGCGCAGCTCAAACGCCAGCAGATCGGCACAGTCGATCGTCTCCCGCGCGTTGGCCGCCAGCGTCGCACCGCGCGACAGCGCTTCGCCCGCCGCGCGGATCGCGTCCTGCTGCCGCTGCGTCAGGACCAGCGCTTCCCTTCCTGCGGTTGTTTCCATCGCCAGCGACTCGTCGAGCGCGACTTGCAGTTCTTCCATCCCCTCGCCGGTCAATGCGCTCACCATGCACACCGGGCCGAGCCGTTCCGCCGCCAGTTCCCGCTCACGCTGCGCCAGCGCCGCCGCATCCATCAGATCAGACTTGTTGGCCGCCACCACCACGCGCCCCACCCGCAACTCGCGCAGCGCCCGAAAGACTACCTCGTGATCGCACGCCGTCAGGTCCACGACCACGCACACCGCGTCCACCCGTTGGGCCGCCGCGCGCGTCAGTTCCCGCGCTGCGCTCAACACCTCATCGACCGATTCATCCACCCCCGCGGTATCCAGCAGCAACGCCTCGCGCCTTCCCAGCACCATCGGCGCCGACAGTATGTCCCGCGTGGTCCCCGCCACCGCCGCGCAAATCGAACGCCGCGTCCCGCTCAGCCGGTTCATCAGCGAACTCTTCCCCGCGTTGGGCGCCCCGAACAGGAGTATCTGCGGCAGCGTGTCGAACCGCTCGACCGCCACCGACTCCGCCAGCAAGCGCCGCAATTCACCTTCCACGCCGCTCAGCCGGTCCTGCAACTCGCGCGGCGCGATGAACTCGATCGGCTCCTCGGCAAAGTCAATATCCGCCTCCACCAGCGCCAGCAGTTCGCTCAGCGCATCGCGCGCCGCCGTCACCTTTCGGTGCAGCGTCCCTTCCTTCATCAGCCGCGCAGCGCGTAGCTGCACATCCGCCCGTGCATGGATCAGCGACGCCACCGCCTCCGCTTCACTCAGAGGCATCGCCCCATGCAGGAATGCGCGTGCCGTGAACTCCCCCGGCTCGGCCGGCAGCGCCCCCAGCGCGACGGCGCGCCTCCGGGCCGCTTCCAGAATCACGGGGTTGCCGACGGTGTGAATCTCCACCAGATCCTGCCGCGTGTAGCTGCGCGGCGCGCGAAAGACGAACACGTCCGCCGGAACCCGGGTACTCTCGTCAAGCAGCAGTTCCCCGCGCACGCGCCGAAACCCCGCCACCTTTGCAACGGCCGTCCCATCGCTCAGGGCGATCAACGATTCCGCCATGGTCCGCGCCGCGGGCCCGGAGAGGCGCACAATCCCCACCGGCCCGCTCCCTGGCGGTGAAGCAATGGCCACAATCGTTTCGTGAACACGTTCCAGCATCGTCACTCAGCCCCGCCGGCCTATCCCGGCCGACTCAAGACGCCTCAAGTGTACCGGGCAACACGATCCGCCGCCCGCAGCGTTTACCACGCGCGATCTCATCCGCCCGCAGCGCTGCAATCACACAGCGCGAGCGCGACATATCAAGGCGCGCCATCGCGACCTGTGCGACAGCACTGCTGGACTGGAATCGATCTGCACTTCACACCCGGGGTTGCGTGACAGAGCCCTTTACAATAGGCTGCGTAGTTGTTAGCTTTATGTTCGGACATCGCGACGGAGCGGTGTTCAGGGCCATGGGGCCGGAGAGTTTTCCTGAGTAAAGGAGTCGTGGCAATGGTTCGACGTTTGATGGGGTTCAGCTTGGCGGTGGCGGGCGTGCTGGCGCTCGCGGTGGTGGTGCAGGCGCAGGAAAAGCCGAAGTACGGGGACAAGGCCAAACCGGGCGATAAGCCCGCGCCCGGGCAGATGGACGACGAGATGATGAAGGCCTTTGAGCAGGCCGGCGCGGTGAACGAAAACCACGCGCTGCTCAAACCGATGGAAGGTTCCTGGAAGGCCATGTGCAAGATGTGGATGGGGCCGGGCGAGCCCACCATCAGCGAAGGCACGGCCGTGAAAAAGCTCATCTACGGCGGCCGGTTCCTGCATGGTACGCACAAGAGCACGATGATGGGCCAGCCGTTCGAGGGCATGGAAATCTTCGGCTACGACAACATGAAGAAGCAGTTCTTCGCCACGTGGATCGACAGTATGAGCACGAGCATCTACGTCAGCACCGGCTCCTATGATCCCGCGAGCAAGACCTTTACGATGTCCGGCGAATACGAATGCCCGATCATCGGCGGCACGAAGAAGAGCCGCAACGTCGTCAAGATCGACAGCCCGACGCAACACACCTTCCAGATGTTCGAGTCGGTGGGCGGTGGGCCGGAAACCAAGAACCTGGAAATCGTGTACACCAAGCAGTAGATACCGCAACGCGCCGGGCGGCGACCGCGTGGAGCCCGCGCCCCCGAAGCAAAGGGGCCGCTCCACCGGTCGCCGCTCGTTTGCACAACTTCTGCACAGGGGTCGGGTTGTTTATCGTGCCATCTCGGCCAGCTCCGCGGCACGGCGGCGCAAGGGCAACAATGGATCCGCGAACAACTCTGCGGGTGCATCCTCGGGGGGCTGAACCTCATCCAGATGCGAGAAGAACCGGTAGCGCAGTTCCACCGCTTGGCCGTCGCGCCAGATTTCGACGATCCGCCCCTGTTGCGGCGCATCGAGCAGCGAAGCGGTGACCATTTCCACGTAACCGCCACGGTTGATGACCGCGTGCGTGTGCCAGTGCCCCGCCAGGTGCAGCCGAACGCCCCGATGACGATTCAGCAGTGCCACGAGCGTGTCGGTCGTGAACGCCGTGCCCAGCGTGGCCAGCAGCGAACCACTGGGATGATGGGTAGCGACGATCACGACTTCGTCCGCCGCCGCCGCGCGCCGCAGCTCATCCCGCAGAAACCCCGCCTGGCTGAATGAAATTGCGCCCTCCGCATAGGCCAGCGTCGGCTGCTCAATGATCGGCGACGCCGAGTCCAGGCTGATCAGCCGCAGTCCCGGCGCCGGTGACACGCTGTACCAGGTGCGCTCGGGATGCGCCGCGTCAAACCCATGCCCCGCGGGTATGCCCCCGGAGCGCACGTGGGCATCCACGAATTCCCGGTTGGTGATAAACGCACGCGCCGCGTTCGGCTGAATCATGGTGGGGAGCGACGTGTTCGGCGGGCCGGGCCGGGCCGGCGAAATCGCCCCCCAAGCGACCGCCCCCGTCGGATCGAGTGTCGTCGGCAGGAACAATCCGAGTCGCGGCTGCAACGGCACCGGGCTGACGCGCGTCCCATCGAAACGCGTCACGATCGGCAGAACACCCACCGCGAAATGGTCGTGATTGCCGACGAGCGAATACCAGGGAATGGTCGGACGATCGCCGTGCACTCCCGCGCGATACAGACCCTGAGCGTCAAACGGATGATGCGGGTCCAACAGCGGATCGGGCCGGGCTGTTGGCGCACGATCGTCTGGGCCGGAACGCGGATCGACCCGCCCGCCATTCATGCACGTCAGAAACCACGCCAGTTCATTACGCTGCGAATTGTCCAGCGCGTCGCCGGTGTGCACCACGAAATCGACCGTCAGACCGGCCGCATGAATCTTGTTGATCGCCCGGACGGTGCCGTCGAGCAACTGCGTGGAATACGCCTCATACGGCCGCCATGCGCTGAGGGTTACACCGGCAAAAGCGGTGAACCGCGCCGGGGATTCCTCATCCACAATCTGTGCGTCGCTGATATGCGCAAAGCGCGCCACCAGCCGGAAACGAGAAGCGTCTATCGTCGCCGTGGATTCCTGGGGCAGCGGCGTCCCCGGCACCGCACCGCACCCGGCGGTGCTCCCCAGCACCATCCACACCCACAACCGCCGGCCGCAGACTGCACGCGGAGCCCTGCCAATCACGATCTTACCGGCCCGTTGTATTCGACAACCCATCTTTCTATAGTATCCGCCTTGTCAACCGTTTGCATGAGGAGAGGAAATTGACGGACATTAAAGCAACCAACATCACCTGGCATGAAGGACACGTCGGCCGCGATGAGCGCGAGAAGCTGCTCAACCAGAAAGGGGCCCTCATCTGGTTCACCGGCCTCAGCGGTTCCGGAAAGAGCACCATCGCCTACACGCTGGAGCACGCCCTGGTGCAGCGCGGGCACATGGCCTACGTGCTCGATGGCGACAACATCCGCCACGGGCTCAACAAGAACCTGGGCTTTTCGGCCGCTGACCGCACCGAAAACATCCGCCGCATCGGCGAGGTGGGCAAGCTCTTCGTCGACGCCGGGCTCATCACCCTCACCGCCTTCATCAGCCCTTACCGCGCCGACCGGCACATCGCCCGCGAAACCGTGGGCAAGGGCGACTTTTTCGAAGTTTATTGCAACACGCCCATCGAGGTTGGCGAGCAGCGCGACCCCAAGGGCCTGTACAAGAAGGCCCGCGCCTGCGAGATCAAGGGCGTCACCGGCTTTGACTACCCTTACGAGCCGCCCGAAACCCCCGAGCTGGTGCTCGACGCGTCCAAGGTCTCGCCGCAGGAAGCGACCGTGTTGCTCTGCCAGATGCTGGAACGCGCGGGCAAGATTCGCGGGCTGAAGGCGTAGCCCGAAAGAGCCAAAACGCCGCGCCCCGGCGAATCGGTAGACCTGGTCCGACCGATTCCGCGTTTCGCGACTCTCAGCGTCGGCCATGCTGCCTGCGCATGGTTCGATGTTGCCTCCGTTGCGTGCCGGCAACGACGAGTACCTTGTCGAAGCCGTGACGACGTGGGGACCGCGGACCCCGGCGCAACGTGCCGGTGACGTCCGAGCGTTTTTCGCCTCCGTGCTCCTTTTCCTGCGCCGCCGACCCGATCCCGGTCCCCCGGAATGAGTTGGTTGCGCCGGCGGGCTCGTGATACCATGCGTCCATGAAGAAGTCGGGCCCCATGGCGTGGGTTCTCTACGCCGGCGTGCGTGCCATTCTGACGATCATGCAGGTGTTTCCCCTGGATTGGAACCTGGGAACGGCACGGCTGCTGGCGCGCGTGTGGGCGCGGATCAGCCCGCGGCATCGCAGCCGCGCCGAAGCGCACCTGGCGTTGGCCTTCGGTGACGCGCTCTCTCCCGCCACGCGACGACAGGTCGCACATCAGTCGCTGGAAAGCGTAACGATGTTCGCTGTGGAGGCGGCCTGCCTGCCCCGCCTGATCAACCCATTTACCTGGACACGGTATGTTCGGCTGTCGCAATTCGAGCCGGTGCTCAAGCTCCTGCTTTCCGGGCGGGGGGTCATCATGGTGACGGGGCACTACGGTTCGTTTGAGTTGCCCGGGCACCTGATGGCTTGCCTGGGATTCCGCATGGTCGCCGTGATGCGTCCGTTGGATAACGTCTATCTGAATCGTTACATCGTGGCCACCCGACGGATGCACGGACTCACGCTTCTCGACAAGAAAGGGGCCATGACCCAGGCCGAGGAGGTTCTGGCAAGTGGCGCCATCCTCAGCTTCATCGGTGATCAGGACGCCGGGCGCAAGGGGCTGTTCGTGGATTTCTTCGGTCAGCCGGCGTCGACCTACAAGTCCATTGCCCTGCTCGCCATCACCACCCGTACACCGGTCGTCGTAGGCTATGCGCGGCGGCTGGGGCGGCGCGCGCGCTACGAAATCGGTGCACAGCGCATCATCATGCCCGAGGAATGGGAGGCGGAGTCAGACCCGGTTCGGCACCTTACCCAGGCTTATACCACGGCCATCGAGAACACCGTACGGCACACGCCCGAGCAGTATTTGTGGATTCACCGGCGATGGAAGTCGCGCCCCAGGAGCAAGCGCAACGAGGTGGCACTTCAGACATGTTCGGAGTCGAATGCGCTTTCCACTGTCCCTGAATGATGTGAATCAGATTGCCGGTTGACGGCGGCCCACGGGTGCTTCTAAGATCAGCCCGGTTGGACTGGGAACCTTCGGTCTTGAGGGAATCGTCATGGCAGGAAGCAATACGCTGGTCTTCACGGACCAGAATTTCGACGACGAGGTGTTGCAGGCCGACATGCCTGTGCTGGTGGACTTCTGGGCGGAATGGTGCGGCCCATGCAAGGCGCTGGGGCCCGTGATCGACGAACTGGCCAAGGAATACGCAGGCCGCGTCAAGGTCGGTAAAGTGGACACCGACGCCAACCGCGAGATTTCCGTGCGTTTCTCGGTGAGCGCGATTCCGACGTGCATGTTCTTCCACAAGGGAGAAATCGTCGAGAAATTCGTGGGGTTGCGCGCCAAGAAGGACTTCCAGATTCTGTTTGACAAGTTCGTCGCCGGGAAATAAGGCGCATCAAAGGCGACCGCCGCATCCACGCTGCCGCCGGGCCAATCCCCTATGGTGCAATCGACCATCCCGCTGGAACAGCTTCCTCCGGAACCGGATGTGCCGTCGCACGATGGATGTGGCGGTTGCGGCACAGGCCGCGCCCTGGCCGAGAGCACGCGTTGCGGCAATGGTCTGGAGAAGATCTACCCCACTACCGCGGTGCGGTTCGGCTACATGCGCTACATCGGGGAATTCTCCCATGCCCCGGACCTCAAGTTCACCTGCGGCGCCCGGGTGGTTATTCAAACGCGGCGCGGCATTGAAATGGGGGAGCAGGTTTCGCTGACCTGCACCGGCTGTTCCAAGTCGGTGACGCGCGAGCAGATGAAGGCCTGGGTGGCGTCCTGTGGCGAGGATTCCTTTCTGTTTGACGCAGGCCGCATCCTCCGCGAGGCGACGGCGGCCGACCTGGCCGAATACGCGCGAATTCAGGGACAGTGCCGCGACAAGAAACGATTCTGTCAGGACCTGGCACATCGCTACAAGCTCCCGATGCGTGTGATCGATTGCGAAAGCCCCTTCGGTGGCGAGCGCATTCTCTTCTACTTCACCGCCGCCGAACGCGTAGACTTTCGCGCGCTGGTGAAGGACCTGGCGCACGAGTATCGCACCCGGATCGAAATGCGGCAGGTGGGAGCACGAGACGAAGCGCGGCTGCTGGCGGACTTCGAGACCTGCGGTCGGGAAGTGTGCTGCAAGGTGTTTCTCAAGACGTTGCGGCCGATCAGCATGCGCATGGCCAAGCTGCAGAAGGCGACGCTGGACCCCTCACAGGTATCCGGTCGCTGCGGGCGACTGAAGTGCTGTCTGCGGTACGAGCATGTCGGCTATGAAGAGCTGGACAAGAGCCTGCCGCGGACGGGGGTGCGCATTCGTACCAGTCACGGCGACGGCGTGATCATCAACCGCCAGGTGCTCACCCAACTGGTGCAGATCCGCATGGACAATGACAAAATCCTGACCGTGGTGGCGGAGGACATCCTGGAGGTAGGGGTCAAGGCGCAGCCGCTGCCGCCGGCGCCTCCTCCACGGGAGCGGCGGGAACGGCCAACCGGCCCCCGACAGCGCCTGGGTGCGCCGGAAGTGGTGCGTCCGCGCAACGAACCAGACGAGCGTGCCCCATCGAGCGCTCCGGCGGGTGCGCCCGCCGAAGGTACCGGCGGACCAGGCGACCGGCCGGGCGCTGATGGACCGAGCCCGTCAGGTGATGAGAATCGTTCGCGACGCCCGCGGCGTCGCGGACCGCGACGGCGCGGGCCACGTTCCCCGGGTCCGCCGCGCGGTGGAGGCGCGGCGCCCCAGGGCGGCGGCGATGGGGGTGGCTCTTAGGCCTGATACACGCACGGCTTGGCGATCATGTCCGGCAAAACCGCTCACACCTTACAGGATCTCGTTCGTCACGTGGGTCGCTACCCCGAGGACGCTTTCCTGTTTGTGCGCGACGGATTGCATTACGCGGCGGGCTCCGTGCACGGCCCGGAAAACGACGCTCACCGCCTTTTGCAGCAATACCTGATCGATCACGAACTTGATTGGGAGCAGTTCCTTCAGAAACTGGAGTGTGGCGAGGTGCCCGGGGAAATCGCCGCCGCTGTGGATGCCGCAGGCGGCCCCGGCAAGCTCAATCGCCACATTACCGGGCGCGATTTGTGCTGGGGGCTGCGCGATCTGGCGCTGGTCCAATGGGGAGCGATGGCGCAGCTCGTGTTGCACTCCTGGGGTATCCACGGTACCGCCGATTTCGGACGCATTGTCTTCGGGTTCATTGATTTCCAACTGATGCAAAAGCAGGATCACGACCGGCTGGAGGACTTCGACGAAGTCTTCGACTTCTCAGATGCCTTTGACCGCACTTATCAGATCCCCTG
>CAZMVD010000063.1:8790-22486 GCA_964569425.1 uncultured Phycisphaeraceae bacterium | reverse complement strand
ACGAGCGAAACGTCCTCCGGTGTTCCTTCCCCCACGATCCGCCCGCCCGCGGCGCCGCCTTCCGGGCCGAGGTCGATGATCCAGTCTGCCGTCTTGATCACATCAAGGTTGTGCTCGATCACCAGCACGCTGTGGCCCGCGTCGACAAAGCCGTGCAGCACGGCGAGCAGCCGCTTGATGTCCGCAAAGTGCAGGCCGGTGGTCGGCTCGTCCAACACGTACAGCGTTCGCCCCGTCGATTTTTTTACCAGCTCGCGCGCCAGTTTGATCCGCTGCGCCTCGCCGCCGGAAAGCGTGGTCGAGGACTGACCCAGCTTCAGATAGTCCAGCCCCACGTCGTGCAGGGTGCGCAGCATGTCGGCTACCTGCGGCACCTGGCCGAAATGGTCCAGCGCCTGCTGCACGTCCATTTCCAGCACGTCGGCGATGCTCTTGTTTTTGAAGACGATTTGCAGCGTTTCGCGGTTGAAGCGCCGGCCGTTGCACACCGGGCAGGTGACCCACACATCGGCCAGGAAGTCCATCTCCATGCGGTTGCTGCCGTTGCCCTCGCAGGCTTCGCAGCGCCCGCCGCCTGATGCTCCGCAGGCCACGTTGAAGCTGAACCGCCCCGGCCGGTAGCCGCGGATCTTCGCGTCGGGAAGCTTGGTGTACAGCGTTCGGATGTGGTCGAACACCTTGATGTACGTGGCGGGGTTGGAGCGCGGCGTGCGCCCGATGGGCGACTGGTCGATGTCGATGATCTTGTCGAGGTTTTCCAGCCCGTCGATCCGCTCATACGCGCCGGGCACGGCAGTGGTGGCGCCGTTCAGGTCGCGTGCCAGCGCCTCGCGCAGAATGTCGTTGACCAGCGAACTCTTCCCCGAGCCCGACACGCCGGTGACGCACACGAAGCGTTGGAGCGGGATGCGCACCGTGAGGTTCTGCAGGTTGTTCTGCTGCGCCCCCACGACGGTCAACCATGGATGCACGCCGCTTGCGTCGGCGCGCTGCCGCACGGTTTTCGTGCGCCCATTTGACCGATCGCGCGGTCGTGTATTCCTCTTCGCCGGGCGCCGTTTGATGGTGGATGTAGGCATGTGTGGTTCTGAACGACGTGTCAAATCATTGGCAGGGCCCAAGACCCGCAAGAGTCTGAGACACGGCCGGTGCAGTCAGCGAGCCCGGTTTACACGTCCGCCGGATCGGCAGGCTGAAGAGCCTATCCCAATAACTGAATCCGGGGCGTCCGCGCGGGCTTAAGCCCGCGGCTCGCGTTGATATTGGGATAGGTTTTGAAGCGCCGGCGCATGTTGCGGCCGCGGGCCGGTTTGCTTGGGTAACTACTGTCATCTGGAATCTCGTTTCTCAGGTTCGTCCGGACGGCGACTTCTTTCGAGCCTCAGGTACCGGATCTCAAATCTCAAATTTGAAATCTCAGATACGCACGTACGGCGTGTATTGCAGACCCCAGGTTCGGAACTTCAAATCTCAAATCTGAAATCTCAGATTCGCGCGTCCGGCGATCTTTCCCATTCTCTAAGCTGAGATCACGGAAACGGGCATTGTGCGTTCCGCTTTCCCCATTGTGCATTCCGCCTTTCCCAATGTGCATTCACATTGTGGCTTCGTGGCGCTGTTTTTTTATCGCGCCGCTGCTTCTTTGCATCGCGCTGCTATTTCTTTGCATTGCGCCGCTGTTTGGTTATTTCGTACCGCTGATTCGTTGCATCGCGCCGCTGCCGGTTTTGCGGTTCTGCACATGCCATCGGGTTACAGTTCCGACTCGGGTCTTACCCCGGGCTGCGCCGGCCCGAACAACTCGGCGGTGTTGGGCTGTTCCTGAACGAATGCCGCCTCTATCGCGCCATCCCGACAGAGCTGCCAAAGCGCCCGCACCACGTCACCATAGGCCAGCCCGAAGCCCACCACCTGCCCGTCGGCGTCCAGGTCGGCCTCGGAACCCAGCAGCCGGGTCAGCGCCGGCACCTCGAACGGCGCATCCAGCGGCGGCGACATGGCCCCGCTGCCCGACGCCGTGCGCACCACCGTCAGGGCTTCGTCGCCCGGCTGGGCGGTCAGGGTCACCCGCCCCTGCGGCGCGCGATAGACAATGGGCGGCGAGCAGCGCAGTGCGTGCCCGAACAGCGCAATTCTCCGCTCGCCGGTCCGCCGCACGTACACGAGCGGCCGAGTAACGTCGGGGATGAGATCCAGCACGAAATTGTCCCCCGCGATCACCTGCGAGTGGATTTCCGGATCGCCGCGTCGCGCCAGAGCCTCGTACGCCGCGACGCACACGCGCGAGTCATCATCATGCAGGAGCTTGCGCAATGCGATCGCCGTCGCGCCCATTCCGCGTGCCTCGCCCAGGGCACGTATGGCCGAGAAGCGAAACTCCGACTGCGGATTGTTCGCCAGCAGGATCATCGCGTCACCGGCCAGATGATCCCCCAAGCGCAGCCCGGCCACCCCGGCATGAAAGGTCACGTATTCCTTCGGATGGGCATACAAATCACGCAGCACGGGCAGCGCCGCCCGCCCGAGCCCTTCGAAGGTCAACGCGATTTGCGCGTGGGCCGCGCCGGGATCGAGCATTTCCTGCCCCAATTCGCGCGCCCGGGTGGCCTCGGTGTTGGGGTCGCTGTGCAGCAGCAGGCTGCGTACCAGGGCGAGGAAATGGCCGGCGTCGTCGTGGAACTCCTCGGGCACCTGCAACTGGATGAACGACGGCGACGTGGCGTCTGCGGTGCGTGGTGAACCAGGAAAGCGTGCGTTGAGCCGATCCTGCACGCGCCGGGCCAGCGCATACGACGGCTGTGTGAGCACCAGCCGCACGCGGCGCGACTCCGCCACGCGCCCGCCGCCGAGAATGGTCGCCTGCAACGAACTCACCTGGGTCGGGGACCGGTCATCCGCAAACGGGTTGGTGAACAGCGGCCCGGTAGCCAGCGCCAGTGTCTTGCCCGCCGTGGTTCCGGTCGACGCTTCCCGGTACACCTGAAGCTCCACGGGAAACAGGCGCCCGCCTTCCAGCGATTTCGTCTGCGTGCCCGGCAGCGCGGTCACGGTCACGTCGAAGCGCGATCCCTCCACCGCCACGGGTGGAATGTCACCCTGAACCAACACCACGGCCGTGTCCAGGCTGTCGAGCATCTGCTCCGGCTTGACCGACCGTTCGCCAATGCGGTCGCCCACGAAGCGATACTGCTTGTAGAGGTTCTGCACGATCTGGTCGTACACGGGGCGCGGGCAGTCGCGCGAGCCGTTGCGCCCCAGCCCGACGACCACACCGTAGCCACGAACGCGCATGGGGCCCATGCCTTCATAATAGGAGATGGAGCCGATGGTATCGCGAAACGCGGCGGAACGCGCCTGGGGATCGGCCGACACGGGCACGCCGAGGTCCACTTTTCCGCGGTTCTCGTGCTCCCACACGCAGCCGCCGGCACCAAGCACCAGGGCCAACCCCACGGCCCAGGCACCGCGCGCCGGGCGCGATGCGAAGAAGTGCCATATCATGGCACTTTCACGGCGCGCCGAAGCCGTGCCAGGCGCTGCGGCGCTGCTCTTCCCGCGGGCATCGTACGTTGACATGATTGACCGGCATCCCTGCGCGGACCGCCGCGCCCATCCCCACCCCGGTTCACTCCCCACAACCTGATTCACCGTTCACACCCCAAAGTGATCGCGACGATAACCGAGGTTTGAGCGCAGCGCAACCCCCGGTAACCGACCGGACTTCGCCGCCGACCCGGTACGGACCGGCCTTTCGTCACTCTTATGACCCCATTCGGACTATGATCCCCGCCCTTATCATGCAATCACCGCATCTCACGTTACCGAAGGGCGCGCGTTCACGTCAAGCGAAGGGCAGGAATTGTATTGCGGATTGTCAGCCACATTACCAATTCTGCGCGGCGATGGTCCCGATACGGTGGGCTCGGACCGGTAATTCACCCCCAGCCGCCGTCGCCCGGACGACTTTCCCCGGTGCTACCCCCGCCGCTGCTCGTATTCGATAGTGGATATACCTGAACCGCGCGCCGGCACAGGCAGAAACGCCGGCGCTGCCCGATCGCGCTTCCGCCTGTTGGTGGAACCGGGGATTCTCTCAACGCTGGAAGTAGAATGCATGTCCACGCCTGCCGACCAGGCACAGTTCGCCCGCATTCCCGCCGCGGCGGTGCGTGCGCTCATGGCGGGCAACGAGTCGGCCAACGTCGAGGTCTATCTCCCCCCCAACGCTCACGAAAAAGGACCGGTGCTCTATCGCCGCGCCGGCGCGGCGATTTCGTTGCCGGACCTCGAGCGCATGAAACAGCATGGGGTGTTCCATCTGTACGTCCGGGCCGAGGACCTTCGCTCGTGTGAACGCGAGCTGGAAAACCGCCTGGACGCGATCCTCCAGAGCCCGCACGTCGAACCTGCCGACAAGGCCGACATCGTCCAAACCAGCGCCACGGCGGTGGCACGCGATCTTGTTCAAACTTCCGTTACGCACGAGGGGCTGGAACGCACCACGCGCGTGGTGGACAGCATGATCGGCTGCGTGCTGACCGATCCCGTGGTCGCCGGCTACCTGCTCAAGATGGCGGCGCACGAGCGCAACACCGCCAGCCACATGTTCATGGTCTCCACCCTCGGCGTGCTGCTGGGCGTTGAGGTTTTCGGCCAGCACCCGGAGACGCTGCGGAGCATCGGCTTTGCGGGAATGCTGCACGACATGGGCAAGCTGGCGATTCCTTCGGCCATTCTCAAGAAACAGGGCCCCCTCACGCGTGAAGAACTAACGCTCATTCAGCAGCACCCGATCGAATCGGTCCGGCTCGTTGCGGACGACCCCCACGTCACGCCGGAAGTGCGCGAGATTATTCTCCAGCACCACGAGCGCATCGACGGGCGCGGTTACCCCGTAGGCCTGATGGGCTGCGACCTGCACCTCGGCAGCAAGCTGCTGGCGATCGTCGATTCGTATCACGCGATGATCGGCCGGCGGCCCTACCGCGCCGCGATGACCTCCGAAGACGCCAACCGCATCATGATGATGCAGGCCAACCGCCAGTTCGACGGCGAATTGCTGCGGCTGTGGTCGAGTGTCTGCGAGCGGTGCGCCGTCCCGACTGAAGCGCTTTCACGCATCGCCGCGGTTCCCAGCGCCGAGGAGTTTTCCTCGCGCCATGAGCATCGTCCGGTGTCGGCTTCGCCGCGTCCCTCCAGCCAGCGCAGGCCGCGGTACGGCTGCCGGGGGACGTCGGTGGTGGAATGCGTGCACGCGGGGCGCCTGCTCGAGGCGGCGCTCGATCCTCCTTCGTTCGGCGCCCTGCTGCACGACGTATCGCGCGGCGGCTTGTGCATGTACTCCGCCTACCCCATGTACCGCGGCGAAGTGGTGCACCTGCGTCTCAAGGGCGAACAGGAGGGCACGTGGCTGCGCGGCGTGGTTTCATGGTGCCGCCGCCAGGAGGCGAACGTCTTTCGCATTGGGGTGCAGTTCCTGGAGCGCATACCCGAAGAACAGAGCCGCACGCCGGTGCCGGTGTTGCACATGGGCGAAGCGGCCGCCACCCACGAAGCCGTAGCACCGGCAGCCGCGAGTGCCGGCGCCGCTGCGCCGCCCGCGGAGGGCGCGCCCGCCGGCGGCGACGTCGGCGACCGCACCGCTCAGGCGCTGCGCGCCCTTTCCGCCATCGCGGCGCTGAAGCGCGTCGCCCCCGAAGCCGAACGGACCGCCGTCACCCTGGCCATGACCGGCGAACTCACCGTTCGCCTCAAAGCGGTCGACGTACTCGCGGGCATCAAGACGCGCGCCGCGCGCGAGGCGCTGGTCATTCTGCTGCGGGACAACAACCCCGAAGTGCGCGAACGAACGGTGGGCGCGCTCGGGGCCATGCGTGCCACCGAAGCGGTGAAAGCCCTTCAGCAGGCTTTGCGCGACCCGGTGCGCAAGATCGCGCTGCGCGCCGCGGGCGCGCTGGGGCGGATGGGCGACAACAGCGGTCTGCGCCTGGCGCTCAGCGTGCTGGACACGGACGAGCCGGAAGCGCGGCTGGCCGCAGTGGTGGTGGGCGACATCGTGGGCCACAAGTTCGCCGCCAACCGAGAAGGAATCTCTGCTGCCCGGCGTTACGTGGAGGCCAAGGGCATCCTCGCTACCACGGGCTGATCCGCACCGAAGGCAAGCCGCGACCTGTTACTGACCGACGCGCAGTCTTTATTGCGCAATCCGCCTTCGACCATTCGAAGTAGTTCGCTCAACTGATATACATCCGCCGGCGCTGGACCCGGCCCTTTTCCATCCACAGTTTGTGCCAGTTGGATTCCACGCGCAGGGAGGTCCACTGGCGCTCTTCCTGGCGGTAGTGCCAGTCCTTGTCATTCTGATAGAAGAGCTGGGCACCCGGTCCTTCCACGATGTTGACAATTTCGTTGTCGTGATAGTTGAATTCGTCGTAGTCGGTGACGGCGCGCTGGCCCATCTCCGAGTAGACGTGGTTGAGGGCCAGGAGTGCCGCGTGCAGCGCGCCGCCGAGGTCCGTTACGGTCAGCCCCAGCTTGCGCGCTTCCTTGGGCGTGATCGGATATTCATGGGCCGGATAGTTCGAGTTCAGCGCCACCGCGATGCGCTCGGCCTCGCCGGGATCACGCTTGTGGTAGGACAGGATCTCCGTGCACAGGCGGATGGACAGCGACGTGGCGCGGTCCACCGCGCCCACGACCAGCGGGTGCAGGTATTTGAACAACTCCTGAAAGGGATTTACGTCGTTCGCCCGCGCGTGCTTTTCCCAGAGGGTGACGGCGCGCTGCAATTCGTCCTGGCCCACGTAGGCGGACTCGTTCCGCGGGTCTACCGGCCCGAGGGGGTGGTCGAGCGAGGTATCGACCGGCGTGAGGAAGGACAGCGGTCCCATCTGGATTTCGTCGGCGCCGAGCGCGAGCATGGTGGCGGCGGAGGCACACGAGAGCGGCACGAGCACGGTCAGGTATTCTGCGTGCTCGCGCAGCAGGTGAATGAGCCGCAGGGCCGACTGCCCGTCGCCGCCGTCCGACTTCACAAACAGGGTGATGCGCCCCTCGGGCTTCAAATCGCGCAGCACTTCATACATCGCCTGTACGTCGTGCCCGCAGATCGAGCCCTGTTCGCTGGTCCAGTAGGCCAGGAACGTGCCTTCCACCATGGTTCCAATCTGGCGGAACAGTTCCTGCGACTTCTCGAAGAGCACCGGGGGCGTCTTTACTTTGCGGCCTCGTGCGATGGCCGGCCTGTTCCGCGTCACCGTTCGTTTGGGTACCGATTTTCGATTCATGATGTCTGGTCGCCTCGGAGTCTGCTGTCCGCCGTTTTGACTGTTCGGCGTTTCGGTTTTGTTTCACGGCCGTGTTGCCTGAGGCGGTAGTTTACCCCAATTCCCGCGCACGCGAACGTGGCCCCGATTCTGCGAATTCCGCCCCCAAGGGGTCCCCCGCGACAACCTTCCCGCGCGAAAGTACACTGTGACGCGGATTCCCCAACCGCACCTTGAAAGGCCGACCTCATGCTCCTCCCGCTCCCTGCGAACCTTTTCGCCCTTCTCGCCCTTGTGGCCGCCCCTGCCCGGCTCGACCCGCCACGCCATCCGCCATCGGCGTCCACTCTTCCGCAATCCGCAATCTCAAATCCGCAATCCAGAATCCCCCCGCCGATGTGGTTGAAGGACGCTCGATGGTATATGATCGACGTGCCCTTCTTCCGCAACGGCGAAGACGAAAACAATCCGCCTTGGGTTATGGCGTGGGGGGAAAAAGAACCACCTTCCGGTAAGGCCAAACTTCCGGCCCCATACGGCGGTGACTTGCAGGGGCTGCGCGAGAAAATTCCCTACCTCAAAGACTTGGGCGTAAACGCGCTCATCCTCTGTTCCGTCTTTACGGCGCCACCCAAAGTGTCGACACACGACGTCCCCTTGGGCCAGCGCTTCCAACACGTCGACAACGGGATCGCCGTCCCACCCGTCCAGCCGACCGACCCTGATCCCAGCGACCCTGTCTACACACCCAGCGATCGACTCTTTCTCGAAGTCGTCCGCGACCTGCATCGCGCCGGCTTCAAGGTTATTGTAGTCCTTGAGCGGCTCCCTGCGGCCTTCACACCCGCCGACCCGGCGCCCGTCGCGGCCGACCTCATCGCCATCACCAAACGCTGGCTTACTCCACTGGCCGAAGACCTGCCCCCCGACGGCATCGACGGCTTTCTCGTTGCACACCCTCAAGGCGACCCCGCCGGCTTCTGGACGGAATGGCGCAAACAAATGCACGCCATCAAACCCGACGCCGCGCTGATCGCATCCGTCGTCGATAGCCCGAAAGAGTGGGTCCACCTCGGTCCCTTCGACACCGCCATCGACCTGACCCAAAGCGCGGCCATCCACCGCTTTTTCCTCGAACCCCACGAGCCGCCCGACCCCAACGAGCCGCGAGCGCAAGGCGAGCAGAATCGCGCCGCTGCAACCTCCGCGCCAGCCACCAACCGTGCCGCAAGGTTGCTGGCCGAAATCAGCGTCTCACAAGTTGCTCCGCATTCCGAAATGCCTGCGGGGTTGTTAACCTACCAGATGCATCGCGAAATAGTGCGCGGGCTGGATCGAGCACTTCGTTCGGTCGCGAGGGCGCTTCCGTTCCGAGGGGCCCCGGAGTCCCACGACGCCGAATCAGAACGCGAATCGCCGACTCCCGACCTCGATCAGATTCGCCTCGCCTACGTCTTTCAAGCCTTCGCCCCCGGTACCCCGCTGCTCTTTCAGGGCGAGGAAGTTACTTTCCACATCGTCGAACACCTCGACCATTGGCTCCCCATGCCCTGGCTAGATCTACCCCCCCCGGCCGTGCCGCCGAGGGAATACCGCGGCGACCTTCTCGCGCTCATTCGCAACCTCAACCTCATGCGTGAGCGCTACGCCCCGCTGCGCCGCGGCGGCTTCCAACCCCTGCTCGCCGACGACGAACGCAAGCTGCTCGCTTTCGCCCGCACGCTTCCCGGCGACAAAGTGATCCTGGTCATCAACCACGGCGCGGAAAACCAGCGCGTCACCCTCCCCTGCGCCAAGCCCGGCCAGCTCGTCGCCGTTCTTACGCCCCAGCTACGCCCCCTCCCCGTCCGCTCCGCCCCCGACCAGCCCCCCGCCCTCCCCGACCCCGCCACCGTGAAGGACCTCCGCGTCGGCGGCGGCCGCCAATTTGCCGACGCCGACGGAAACGTCTCCTTCTGGGTCGATTCAATGGGTGCGCGCGTCGTGCTTGTCAACGACGTCGAGCCACGTCGCGACCGGCCTTGATGTGCCGTACCCCCGTTCCCGGGCCTGTGACGGAATCGGCGGGCAGGCGATTCAATCCCCGGATCGCGAGGCCGGGCAGAACAGGCACGCAGGAATCGGTCCAATGACATCGCTCGCTTGGCGCTCGCGGCTCGTACCGTACCTCCGTCGCCGCCGATTCTGTCATGGACCGCCAAATCCCGTCGCTCCGGTTCAGCGGCGGCAAGGCAAGGTTGGGGTTTGATCCGCAACCCCGTTTGGGGTGGCTGCCCGGCCCCTGCTTCCCTTCGGCGGTCGTCCCGCGCGTGTGCCACTGTTCTGCGAAGTGCGGCTGGGTGATGGGTGCCACTGCTCTGTGAGCAGTGGGCTTCGGACGTCGAGTAACGGTTCCGGTATCATGACGACGTGGACCTCAGAATTCGCAAGTTACGGAAAGCGTGGGACGAGGATACCTGACGGCGTGGCCGAGGCGCGAGGACACTGCTCACAGAGCAGTGGCACACGGGAAGGTCGCGCGGAGAATCAACCGGGCCACCCTGCCCGATTCTGTCATGGACCGCTCATTCCCCTGGGCTCGCTTCCGCGCTTGACGTTGGTGCCGCTTTTCCGTTCAATGGCTCCGCATCGGCCAGCGCCGAGCGCCCGGGGAGCCATCGAACCGTTTCAACGCGGGGAAGAACCATGAACAGCCGCTCGCACCGTCGAATTCTGCCCCCTTTGGCTGCCGCGCTGGCCCTGGCGGCTTTTGCGACCGCGCGCGCCAGCGCCGCCGATCCGCTGGTCGCCCACGCGAACCTTGCCGAGCACGATCTCACCACCTATTGGTCCGCCCACCTCCCGCTGGTGGCGGGCGACCGGGTTCGCGAGGCGTTTCTGGTCGAAGATTCGGTTTATGTGGCGACGGACCAGGGATTGCTATACTCGCTCGCCGCTGAAGTGGGGCTGATCCGCTGGGCTGAGAAACTGGCCGAACCGGGCTACCGCATTCATCGCCCGCAGCACGTGACCGACACCGCCGGTGAACCGCGGCTGGTCGTACCGACCACCAGCCGGATTTACATTCTCGACCGGTACGCGGGTCACGAGCGGATGGGCTTCGCCCCGGGCGTTGCCATCGGCGGCGATCCCATCGCGGCGGACCGGTGGTTGTTCGTCGGCGGGGCGGATGGGCGGTTTCATGCGTTTCTGTGGACCGACCAACCATCGCCGCACATTCAGAAACAGTGGGAGGTGCTGACCGGGAGTCCGGTTACCGCCGCTCCGCGGCTGTTTGACCGTGACAAGCTCCTTTTCGCCACCCTGAAGGGCCAGGTGGTTTCCTGTTTTGCGGTCGACAAGGCGCTCGACTGGACGCACACGACCGGGGGGGCCATCACCGGCGACCCGGCGATCGACGACACCGGCATTTACGTGGCCAGCCACGATCGCTCGCTTTACAAGCTTGACCTGGTCAGCGGCGACGTTTTGTGGCGGCACCGCGCCGAGGTGCCGCTGCGGCGCGGCCCGATCGTCCTTGCCAATACCGTCTATCTGCCCATTCCCGAAGGCGGTCTGGTTGCGCTGGAAGCCGACTCCGGCGCGGCGCGCTGGCGGATCGAGGGGCGGGTCGATTTCGCTGCGCACGACGCGGCCCGGGACCTGCTCTTCCACCACGACGGGAAACTGCTGATTGTGGATCACCACCGCGGAACGGTGCGCGGTACGCTTGCCGCCCCGGCGGCCGGCTTTTCGTTGGCGAACACCGACGACGAGGCCGTGTACCTGTTCGCCGCCGATGGGCGCATACAGTGCCTGCGACCCTCGCGGGCCGAGTACCTTCGCGCCCGCCACGTGGAAGCGGCGCGCCGCCGCCTTACGCTCGCGCCGGTTCAGGAACCGAGCGAAGCAACTGGTGATTCGCCTGCGGGGGCGTCCGACGGACGGGGCGGAGCCACCAGCGGAGACGCGGCTCAGCGCGACGCCGACGACCCACTGCGCAGTCCGCGCGACCGGCGGCCGTAGATGGGAATTATGAATGGGGAACAGCGAATAGCGAATGGCGGATCGAGTTAGGCGCATGAGCCGATCGATGCGTTTATGGAAATGACGAGCGGGCATCGGTGGGGGGATGGGGGCGGCCGGCGATGATGCTCTCCGTTTGTGGTACAGGCCAGTCGAGCCGCGGTGATGACCAACCGTAACATCAAGCGCGCCCTCATCAGCGTCTACGACAAGACCGGGATTGTGGACTTTGCGCGGGCGTTGGTGGGGGAGTTCGGGATCGAGATCATTTCGACGGGGGGAACGGCGGAGCTGCTGCGGAAGAGCGGCATTCCGGTGACGCTGGTGGAGCAGGTGACCGGTTTTCCGGAGATGCTCGACGGGCGCGTGAAGACGCTGCACCCGAAGATTCACGCGGCGATACTGGCGGACCGGGACAATCCGGAGCACATGCGGCAGCTTGCGGCGCAGGGGATTGAGCCGATCGACATGGTGGTGGTGAATCTGTACCCGTTTGAGAAAACGGTAGCGGAACCGGGCTGCACGTTTGGGCAGGCGATCGAAATGATCGACATCGGCGGGCCGTGTTTGCTGCGTGCGGCGGCGAAGAATCATAAGCATGTGCTGGTGGTGACGGAGGACCAAGACGAACTCGATTTTGAAGTTCTCTACGAAAAGGTACTTTACTACATCCGCGACTATGACCGCTCCATTCCCGGGGACGATCTCCATCCCCGCTTCGCCAGAGCCGCTTTCTGGGCGACCTCGTCGTACGATGACCAGGTGCACGAGTGGCTCCAGCAGCAATGCATCGTGACGCACCGCCACCGATTGGTTTACGCCAAAAGGGATAAGCTCCGCTATGGCGAGAACCCTCATCAAACGGCGGAATTGGTTTCGCTTCTTACTGACAGGCCTGACGACCTGACTGTGGCCGACAAGGGCTTGGGGGAAAATCCGGATTGCTCGTACAACAATCTGTTGGACGCCGATGCAGCGCTGGGAGTATGCCAGGAGCTGACACGAGCGGGCGCGCTTTTGTGTGGCACCGGTTTTCAACCGGTGACTGAGCGCCAGGCGGAGTATGCCAAGTCGGTAAGAGTAACGGAGGAGCGCCACACTCGGCGCAATCTTCCGCACTTCCAGACACCGGGGCGTGCGTACTTTGTGACTTTCCGACTTCGAGAAAACAGGCAACTTTCTCCGGCCGAACGGGATATCGTTTTGGGAGCCTGTCTTTACTGGCACCAGAGGAGGATGGACCTTCATGCGGCGGTGGTCATGCCCGACCACGTGCACCTCTTGATGACGCCCCGGGAAATAGGGCAGGGTGAATGGGCCTCGCTAGGTGAGTTGCTTCATTCTATAAAGCGGCATTCTGCGCGCGAAGTCAATAAGGTTCGGGGCACCAGAGGTTCGTTGTGGCAGGATGAGTCGTTTGACCGCATCATGCGCGACCAAAAGGAGTTTGATGAGACGTTTGGGTACATCGGTAACAATCCGATCACCGCAGGCATTGCCGACCAAGCAGGCTATCCGTGGTTCTGGGAGGAGACGATGGGAATGCACCGGTTACAAACCGGTGCCACACCGGCTGAACCTGAGGAGGCACAAGCCGAAACCGCAGGGTATGAGCCTCACCGGTTGCAAACCGGTGCCACACTGGCGGCCTGCGCCTTTGTGAAGCACACCAATCCGTGCGGCGTCGGTATCGCGGGAGACCGCGTTGAGGCCTATCGACGAGCCTACTTCGGCGACCCCCATGCGGCCATGGGCGGCATACTTGCCTGCAATTGGGAGATCGACTCCGAATTTGCCACGGTGGTTATGGAAACCTATGACCGCTGGGGAAAGACCGCCGGAGCCGGCGCATTCTTTGTTGAGGTATGGATCGCACCGGCCTTCGCGCCAAGCGCCGTGAAGCTGATCCGCGAGGCCAAGAAATGGGGCGAGCGGGTCAGGCTTCTGGAGGTCGGCGACATGAACGAGTGTCCCGATGCCGAGGAACTGGAGTATCGTACGGTTGCCGGTGGCATGCTCATTCAGACCCGAGACCTTTGCGCGCTCAATGAAGACCAGTGGAAAGTGGTCACCAAGCGTGTGCCCAGCGAATCGGAAATGGCCGATCTTAGGCTGGCGTGGCTGATTGCCAAGCATACCAAGTCCAACGCCATTTCGGTGTGCAAGGATGGGATGCTGATCGGCAACGGGGCGGGGCAGATGTCGCGGGTGATGAGCTGCCGCATCGCGACGTGGCTGGCGCGGGAGAACGGACACGCGGAACGGCTGGCGGGGGCGGCGGCGGCTTCGGATGCGTTCTTTCCTTTCGCGGACGGGCCCGCGATTCTGCTGGACGCCGGGGTGACGGCGCTGATCCAGCCGGGCGGATCGAAGCGCGACGAGGAGACGATCCGCCTGTGCGATGAACGCGGCGCTGCGATGATCTT
>CAZMVD010000063.1:0-8780 GCA_964569425.1 uncultured Phycisphaeraceae bacterium | reverse complement strand
GCGGCATTTCAAGCATGAGCGCGGGCGCGGCGGGCAGGGGGCGCCCGCCCCACCGACTGGAATAACGCGGCGGGTAGAGACGCACGCACCACCGACTCGAATATCCCGGCGGGCAGAAAGGCCCCGCGCATTGTAGCGGGCAGAGACGCCCGCCCCACTTGAGTGGGGGAGTGGCGCCAGGGGCGGACGCGCAGAGGGACAAGCTTGCCTGTCCGGCCTCCGGCGTTCAATTCGTGGCGCGGCACGCTACAATCCATCCAGCGCGGAGGCTGACCATGAAACTCTATACCAAGAGCGGCGACGACGGCTCCACCGCCCTGTTCGGCGGGGGCCGGGTTCCGAAGAACAACCTCCGCGTTACCGCGTACGGCGAAGTGGACGAAACCAACGCCGCCATCGGCCTCGCCCTTGCCGCCGACCCCGATCCGCAAGTTGCCGAACCGCTGCGGCGCATCCAGTCCGACCTGTTTGTGCTGGGCGCCGAACTCGCCACCCCGGCCGACAGGGTTGCACAGGTGCAGCTCGCCGAATCCCACATTACGCAGCTTGAACGTTGGATCGACGAGGCGTGCGCGGAAACCCCGGCGCTGAGGGCATTCGTCCTGCCCGGCGGTACCCCCGCGGCGGCGGCGCTGCACCTCGCGCGAACGGTTTGCCGCCGCGCTGAACGCGCACTGGTCACACTCGCGCAGCACGAGCCTGTACGGCCCGCGGCGATTGTCTACTTGAACCGGCTCAGCGACCTGCTTTTCGCCCTCGCGCGGCGCGCCAACCACCGCGCCGGCGTGGCCGACGTACCCTGGATCGCACCGTCGTCATGACCACGCGAATCGACCATTCTGCACGCGACTCATGTGTGGCACCGAACGTCATGCGGTGGGAGCCTGACACCTTCGGTGTGCGCTCGGCGCACGAACGAACCTGCATTACGAATGCGAACCCCCGGGATTCGATGTGACGATCCATGAGTGTCATTCGCGTTTCCGACAGTCCGTCGCTCCGCCCGCTGCACGTTGTCATGCTCGCGCTGGTGGTCATGACGCTGGGCGGTGGGTACCTGTTGCTCAGCGCCGCGGAATCCACCACGCTGGTCGATGGTGCCATACCGTGGCACGCTCAGTCTCCCCTCCGCGCTGTGGTCCAGATTCTGTGCCTCAACTATCAGATGCCCACGCTCAACGCGGGGGAAATCAAGAACTACCTGCTCGGCGTCGGCGCCGGACTCGCGGCCCTCGCTCTTGCGATTGCGGTCCTTTCCCGCGATCGCACCCAGGGCGAAGAAAACGACACCGTCGCTCTGCATGTCCCGGTGCTTGAGCGCCCGCGCGCCGACGGCTCGTTTTCCCATGACCGTTCTGCCATGGTGCGAACGGCGGCTCTTTTGGCCCAGGGCGCAGCGCTGCTGTACCTGCTGTGGTCGTTTGCCTCCAGCCGCTGGTCCGTGGCGCCTGAGTTGTCGCTCGGCGCCACGCTGCTGCTGACCATTTTTCTGCTCTGGTCGTTCGTGCTTGCTCACGGACTGAGCCCGCGCGCGGCTGCCATCGCCGCTCACATCTGGATCGCCGTCGCCGCCGTTACCGCCGCGCTGGCGCTCTGGTACTACTACGGCCGCAATTGGACGATTCGTGCCAAGTTCCCATTCGGCAACCCCAACTTTCTCTCCACCTGTCTCATTCCCGGCATGTTGCTGAGCATTGCGCAGGTCGCCGCCACCGTCACCACCCGGCACCGCGGCGCCGCCCACCGCACCGTTGTTCTCCTTGCCGCGCTGGTGGTTCTCGCCCTCGGTGCCTGGGCGTTTTACCTTACCGAGTCGCGCGGTCCGGCGCTCGGGCTCGGCGCCGGGTTGCTCGCCATGGCCTTTTTCGGCCTGCGCGGCCGTGCCCGTCTGGCGCCTCTCGCCCTTGCGCTGGTTCTTTTCGTGGCCGGGTGGTCTTATTTCTCCGCGCGCCGCTTCGAGCCTTCGCCTACGGGGCGGGACGCCACGCTCCGATTCCGCACCTATACCTGGGATTACGCGTGGCGCATGTTTCGTGAGAAGCCGCTCACCGGCCACGGTCAGGGGGGCTATGTACTCGCCGCCGACGCCTACGTGGCCGGTGAAGACGCCCTGCGCGATCCACAAGTCTTCACCGCGCGCATTGAACATGCGCACAACGAGTGGCTCGAAGTGCTGGCGGATCTCGGCATCGTCGGTCTGTTGCTGTTTGCCGCGCTGCTGGCGCTTACCTTACGCGGCGGCATGGCGCGCCTGGCGCGCGAGCCTGCGGCCGAAATCCGCTGGCCGTTGATCGCGCTGCTGGCGGCGCTCGTCGCCTTGCTGGTCGAGGAGTCCTTCGGGGTCGGGCTTCGTGTTTCGGGCGTTCCCACCGCCTTTTACACCACGCTCGGTCTGGTGTGGGCCCTTTCGGGCGCGCCGGAATTCAATCTGCTTGAACGGCTCAGCGCCACCCGGGTCCGACGCCTCGCCGCTGCGGCGCTCGCCGGCGCCGGCGGATTCCTCGCTCTCATTCTCACCCAGCAGGACTTCCGCGCCGCGCGGGACACTTACCAGACCGCGGTAGCGCTCGAGGACGAGGAGTACGATCGCGCCGCGCAGCTCGCGCTTCAGGCGACCAGCCGCCTCAATCCGCAGCGTGCGCTTACCAATCTGTTTCGACTTGCGGAAGCCCAGACCCACATCGCCGCGCGGCTTTCCGCCCGTGCCGCCGATCGCGCCGCCCGCGCCCGCGCCGGCGACCTGGTCGATGTCAATCTGGTGGCACTGGCCGACGAAGACCGCCGTGAAAGCGAACGCTACGCCGCCGATGCCAGCCGTGTGCTCAGTGAACTGCTTGTCCGCTCGCCGGGCTTTCTGCACCACGGCCGGCTGGAGTACGCCCTCAACCGCCTGCTCGCGGACCACGCCGCGGCGCGGCAGGACGACGCCCAGCGCCGCCTGTACCTCAAGAACGCCCTCACGGCGCTGGAGCGGGATCTCCGGCGCCTTCCTTACGATCCCGAACTCGCCGCCGAATCCGTCGAAGCTGGCATCGCCGCCGAATCACCCCTTGATCTGCCCGCGCTCTTTGATCGCCTGGCGCGTCCCCTGCGCCACAACCGTCTATCCCCCGAAGTTCTGGGCCTGGTCCAGCGTGCCGCCACGCACCCCGGCTTCGAGACCTTCCTCCAGCAACTCGAACCGCGCTCCCCTGAAGTTGACGCAGACCGTCAGGCGTCTACCGCCGCCAACGGCGCGCCGGAAATCTGGCACCCCGAAAAGCTCCGCCTTGCCGCCGCCGCCTGGTTCCTCCGCGGCGACTACGCCCGCGCCGAACGGGTGCTGGCCAGCGCCGCTGCGCTCTACCTGGCGCAGTTCATCGATCCGCCCTTCGGCGCTGCCAGTTGCTACGCCGAACTCGCCGACTGCCGGTTTTACCATCGGCCTGACGACCCTGCCGCCGCCGAGCGCAGCGCCGAACAGGCTCTCGCGCTGGCCCCACGGTCTCAGCCGGGCCGCCAACTTCAGGAAGACGTTCGCCAGCGGATGGTCGATTACGCCCTTGCCGCCGACCACGAAGACGCGGCGCGCGAGCGCCTCCGCCGCCTCGCCGTTGCCACCGTCGATGAAGGAATGCTCGACACCGAGGTTGCGATGCGCTATCGCCGGCTGTGCGAGTCGCTTCTGCGCCGTCGCGAAGGGCAGCTCCTGCGCAAACCGACCGACGAACTGCTCCCCAAACTTCTTCGCTGGTCGCACCGCGCCATCGAACTCAACCCGCGCGATCCCTACGCCCACTTTCTCGCGGCCGACCTTACCTTCCACGCGGGCGACGACACTGCCACGGCCGGCCACCTGGCCCGCGCCCTGGAGGCCGGACTGCCCCCCGAATCCGCGGTCCGCTTCCTCGAAATGGCGCGCGAGAAATCGCCTGACAGTGCGCCCCTGACCGCGCTCTGGACCCGATTGACTACGGCGGAGCCCGAGGCGCGTCAGCCCCTGCCGTAACGAGGCCAACGATCTCAAAGTCGACAAGCCCCGACCGTGAGACTCGTGACGTCTCGGGTGCGTAACCGGAAACGCGGATGACGCGGCCGGCTCATTGGCCCTTCGCGGCGAGGTGTGATCCCTTCGGAAAGAGCCCCACTTCCACTGTCACACGTCCTGGGATCTGAGGCGCATTGGAGAGCCCATTCGGTGATCGCCGGGCGCGCGAGGTTTGTAGCGGAGTCGGGGGTGGTTAGCGGGCGCTTCGATGTCACGGCTTGTCGGCGCCGGAAGCGCGGCTTAGGATCGACCGGTGTGGAGCGAACTTTGTACTTGCGGGTGGCGTTTGACGGCACCGACTTCCACGGGTGGCAGCGGCAGCTCGGGCAGCGCACAGTCCAGGAGGTGCTGGAGGACGCGCTGCGGCGGGTGTTGCGGCACCCGCTGGACCTGGCGGGCAGCGGGCGGACGGACGCGGGGGTCCACGCCGTCGGCCATGTCAGCAGCGTGGTAACCGGTTGCGACATTCCCTGCGACAAGCTGCTGCACGCGGTGGGGGCGCGCCTGCCGGAAGACGTCGGCGTGCTCGAGGTGCGCGAGGTACACGCCGATTTCCACGCCACGCGCAGTGCGCTGAGCAAGCTGTACCGCTACCGCATTCACCATTCGGTTGCGCGTCCGGTGAAGAACCTGACCCAGCGCTATGTGTATCACTGCTGGCGGGATCTGGACGTGGAGCGGATGCGCGAGGCGGCGCAGCATTTCGTGGGGGAGCATGACTTCACGGCGATGACGCCGATGGGGGCGGTGCGCGAGAGCATGGTGCGGCGGGTGTTTCGGTGCGAGGTGAACCGCGCGGGCGAGGAGATCCACCTTGACGTGGAAGGCGACGGCTTTCTTTATCATCAGGTGCGCAACATGGCGGGGACGTTGATCGACGTGGGTCGGGGGCGGTGGGCGCCGGAGCACGTGACGGCCATTCTGGCGTCGCGTGATCGGCGTCAGGCGGGACCGACGGCGGCGGCGCAGGGGCTATGCCTGCAATGGGTCCGCTATCCGGACCACCTGATGCGGCCTTCGGAGCGTGCGGTGGAGGAAAAGGAAGCGCGCAGCGCCCCCGTTTCGCGTGCGGAGGAAACGTCGTAGCCTGCGCGGCCGAAGTGGGACGGGCTATTTTTTCTTCTTGGGGGAGCGTCGTTCGGAAGTTCGGCCGGACGAGGTTTTTTTCTTGGGGGCTTTTTTGGAAGGCTTGGCGACGGCGCGCGATTTTTTTTCCGCCTTTTCCTTGGGGACGCGCGGCTTTCTTCCGGGCGCCACTTCCGCGGCAGCCTTGGGCGCGCGGGCGCGCGGTTCCCTGGCCTTGGCCGGTTCGGGCTTAATGGTCTGGGTGATTTTCTCGGCGACGTCGAGAATGCGAAGGTTGGTATAGAAGCCGTCCTTGGTGAGGCGTTCGAGCTGAGCGTCGGAATCTTCGCGTTCGACGGACTTGAAGAGCGTGAGGACCAGCCCACCGGATTCTCCGACGACCTTCCACTTCAGCGGAATGACTTCTTTGACGCCGAGGGGTCGTTTGGTGGCGATGGCGGGCCCTTCGACGGCGCCCTCGGGGGCGTCGGCACCGTCCACCGGCTCCACGGCGACTTCGGTTTCTTTTTCGTTGTCTATCGGCGCCTCTTCGGCGTCCGTATCCTGAGCGCGCTTGGCGGGTGTCACGTTGGGTCGTCCTTTTTGGGTAGACATCCTGTGCAGGTGAACCTCCGCCGGTCGCCGTGACCCCGCTGTCCGGGAGTCGGCCGACCGGCGTATCGTATGGTTACTGTGTCCGCCAAACGTCTGCGCGTCAATGGCCGGCGTGGCGTGCGGCGTGCGACCACCTGCGCGGCCGCGAGCGGCCAGGGTTTACCGCGCCACCGGGCGGGTTATAATGGCAAACGCGATTCCAGTGAAGGGGATTGCACGCCTTGTTCCGCAACGCCTTCTTGCGCCCGTAGCTCAATGGACAGAGTGGCTGGCTTCGAACCAGTAGGTTGGAGGTTCGAGTCCTCCCGGGCGCACATTCTGTGGATGGGTCAGGTCGGCGGATCGTCGAAGGTGTTTCGGTCCTTTCCGGCGGCGCGATAGGCCTGTCGCTGTTCGGCGTATTCCTCGGGCGAGAGTTCGGCAAGGGCGAACTTGTCGGGGTCGGCGGCGATCTTGGTCAGGAAGGGGATGCACCATCCGCAGCCGGTGCCGGCGTTGAGGCAGCCGGTCATGCGGCTGGGACGGTCGGGTCGCACACGGCGCGCGTAATGGATGAGCTTGCGCATGGACACGTGGTAGCAGTAGCATATTTCGTCGTCGAGGTTCATCGGTACGCGTGAGTGTACGCGTGCGGGTCGGTCATGTCACCGCGGGTGCTCGCCCGCACGCTTCTCCATCCCTATACTGCCCGAAACCAACCTGAGGAGAACGTACCAGTGCCTTATTCCGACTTATCGACTTTTCTGAAGGACCTTGAGACGCGCGGGCAGCTTTGCCGCGTGAGTGCGGAGGTCAGCCCGATACTGGAGATATCGGCCATTGCGGACCGGGTGAGTAAGCTGCCGGCGGCCGGTGCGGCGGAGGCGCCGGTGACGGATCCGGTTCACGGGCGGCAGGGGGGGCACGCGCTGCTCTTCGACAAGGTCGCGGGGCACGACATGCCGGTGGCGATCAACGTGTTCGGCAGCTATGAGCGCATGCGCCTGGCGCTGGGGGTGGCCGGCTTTGAGGAGCTGGCGGCGCGGGTGCAGGAGCTGGTCAAACCGCAGATGCCCACCACGCTGCTGGAGAAGATGAAGAAGCTCCCGCAATTGGCGAAGATCGCGGGGTACGGGCCGAAGGTGGTCAAGCGCGGCATTTGCCAGGAGGTGGTGCACACTGATGATGCCAGTCTGCTGACACTGCCGATCATCCAGTGCTGGCCGCACGACGGCGAACCGGGTTACGGCGGCAAGCCGCATGCGGCAGGCACGAAGCCACGAAGCCACGAAGGCACGGAGGGAAGCGCCGAAACGGCGGAGCGCCGAAGTGGCGGGGGTCGACCGGAAATCGGCCATCCATCTTCCCTCGTCGGCACCGGTCGCTACATCACGCTCGCGGGGATCTACACCAAGGATCCCGAAAGCGGCGAGCGGAACGTAGGGATGTACCGCGTGCAGGTGTACGGGGCGAAGCTGGCGGCGATGCACTGGCACCTGCACCACGACGGCGCCCGGCACTTCCGCAAACACAAACGGCGTGGCGAGCGCATGCCGCTGGCCATCGTGCTCGGCGGCGAGCCGGTGCTGACCTATGCGGCGACCTGCCCGCTGCCGCCGGACGTGAGCGAGCTGCTGTTTGCGGGATTCTTGAACGACGGGGGGATCGAACTGGTTCCCTGCCGCACCATACCGATGGAGGTGCCGGCGAATGCGGAGATCGTGATCGAAGGGTGGGTGGACATCGAGCGAACGCTGGTGGAGGGGCCGTTCGGTGATCACACGGGTTTTTATTCGCTGGCGGATGATTATCCGGCGTTTCACGTGACGGCGATTACGCACCGCCGCGACCCGGTGTACCCCACGACCATCGTGGGCAAGCCGCCGCAGGAGGATTATTACCTGGGCAAGGCGACGGAGCGAATCTTTCTGCCGCTGCTTAAGATGCTGATTCCGTCGATTCTGGACTATCACCTGCCGCGCTTCGGGGCGTTTCACAACTGCGTGTTCGTAAAGATCCGCAAGGAATACCCCATGCAGGCGCGGGCGGTGATGAGCAGCATCTGGGGGGCGGGGCAGATGATGTTCGCCAAGATGATTATCGTGGTGGACGAGCACGTGAACGTGCATGATGAGCAGGACGTGCTGTTTCACATGGGGGCCAACGTGGACTGGCGGCGCGACACGATGATCGTGGACGGGCCGTGCGACATTCTCGACCACGCCACGCCCTGGTACGGCGCCGGGGCGAAGATCGGCATCGACGCCACCCGCAAGATTGCCGGCGAAGGGCTGGTACGCGAGTGGCCGGAAGAGCTGGAGATGAGCGGGGAGATGGTGGCGCAGGTCGAACGGCGGTGGAAGGAATTCGGCCTGTAGTGAATGGGGGCGCGGCCGGCGGGCGCGCGGCAAGGGGCCCGGGTACGCGGCGGGCGCGGCGGTTTGTGTTGCTCGCAGCGCCCGGTCGCAATTGTCAGACTGGGAACGCCGATATATCCTGCCGGTGTCCTGAAGGCGGCGTAGCTCAGATGGTTAGAGCGTGGGATTCATAACCCCAAGGTCCCCGGTTCGACCCCGGGCGCCGCTAGTGACGCAAGTACAGAAATCACAGTGAGTTACGTTGATTACCTGTCGTAGGACGCTGCGGCTGGGACCTTGGTTTTTGGGTGAGATTGCCCGATGCCGCACCATGGTGGCCCTGCGGCAGCTCGCCTGAAACTACCCTGCGGGCCACGGCGCATCCATGACCCTATCCGGCGGCCGGGGACGCTTGCTGACCCTTGACGCCATGCGTAAAGGGCAGGCGGACGGGTTTCGAATTTCGGAGTGGGGATTGCGGAAGAAACGCCGAAACGCCCAAAGCCGAAACGCCGAAAACGGGGCGCGGTCACGGTGGGGGGGTCGATTGCCACATGCCAATTGCCGATTGCCAAAGGCCAAGTGCCGAATGGAAGTGGATGCGGCGGGCGGAGACCGCTCTACCGAACTCACTCACGCCTCACGCCCCCAGCCTCTCGCCTTGTCATGGCGCGGTGAAATGGTCGTCCCTGAATAAGTCGCGATCAGGCGCAGAGATTATGGCGAAGCGCTGAACC